>CAMCTH010000203.1 GCA_945877965.1 Planctomicrobium piriforme
CCGACAAACCCCGGCGCCACACTGCGCCCCGTCAACATGAAGTAATGGCCCAACGTATGACCGTTGGTCGGATGCGTGAGCGAGCGTAGCACGGCCCAATGCTCGCTACGGCGTGCTAATCCCGGCAGGTGTTCGCAGATCTGAAGTCCCGGCGTACTCGTGGCGATCGGCTTGAATTCGCTTCGGATTCCGTCGGGTGCGTCGGGCTTGAGGTCGAAACTTTCGTGCTGCGACAGGCCGCCCGACAGAAAAATATAGATGCACGACTTGGCCTTCGCCTTGGTCCCGGCGGGCGCCGCCGCGCGAAGCTCGTGCAAATGGTTCGTGCCCAAGCCCAACAGCCCGATCGCGCCGGCTTGGACTGCAGTCCTGCGCGAGACGAGCGGATGGCGTAGCGGCACCGTCGGATTCATCGCGACCTCGCGGCAGAATTCGTTGACCCAAACGCCGATTATCGTCTGCGGATAAAATGCGCGTCAACACGATGAGGCACACGTTTTTTCTTCTCGGCGAGCTTTGCCAAGGTTAGCTGCAACGCCAACCCACCGTAGACGAGCGGGCACGCCTAAAACTGTTCCATTCGAGCGGCGACGACGAATCACACGCTTGGTTCCGGATCATTCAAGGGCTCTAATGAGTAACGAGTTTGCGTACACACTGTGATCGAAACGGCGTCACAAGCTCGTTGAGGATGGTTCCGCAGCCGTTGAAGTAAAATGCCGGCGGGCGAAGTAGACCGCCGCGCCGGCATACACAAGGCAGAGCACGGCAAAGGGATAAAGTAGCGCCGGAACAGCTCGAAATATCTCGTAGGAAAAATATGCTTGTAGGAAACAAAGCGGCAACATTCCGACGGCCGTGGCGGCCATGACTTGACGCGCCGGCAAACCGGCGATTCCCGCGGCGTACGAAACCAAGTCCGAGGAGGTCAGCGGATTTAGCCGCAGCCAGAACACCCACCGCGCACCGCGACGCTCCAACTCGCATTGCATACGCCGGCTGCGAGTCGTACTCAGCAGCCGCTCGCGCACGCTTCCGGCCGCGCCGCCGCCGAGCCGACAGGCCACACCCGCACCCAGAATATTGCCGGCGAGCGACAACGCTCCGCCTGCGAGGGGACCGAAGATCATTCCCGCCGGCGCGTAGAGCAACAATCCAGGGACCGGCGCCACGACGGTTTCCACGGTCACCAACGCGACATAAACCGCAGGCGCCCAGAGACCGAACCGCTCCAACTGCGCGCCGAGGCGCTCGATCTGGGCCGCGGCGTCCAAATCGGTGCGCAGTAAATCGTGAACGACGCCTTCCGTCGACCACGACCATATCGACCACGCCGCACCGACCGACAGAAAAACCCACGGTCCCCAAGCTGCGAACTTCGAAGGCCTACGACTGCCGTGCGAGTTCGTCAATTCAATCATCCCGTCCCAGGTCGCGTGGAGATCGCATTTGTAGTTCGGCAAACCGGGAGTTATATCTGAACGACTCCTGATCTGAATAGAAGACGTTTTGAGTCTTCACGATGCATTTCTCTTCGAGTGACATTCGACGATGCCACCTTATCGCGCCGCCGTGCTGCTTCTTCTAGCGTCGTCGCCGATCAATGCGATCGCGGCCCGGCCGGTCGAGACTTCCGCGGCCTTGGTTTCCGCGGTTCGTGACGGAGCCGAGGGGGAGACGATCGAAATCGCGGCGGGCACTTTCGAGCTGGACGCGCCGCTCGAACTCAAGGCTGGAATGTCGCTGCAAGGAGCCGGTCTCGACAAGACGATTCTCACGGGTGCGCAAAATTGGAAGCCGAGCACGGCGACGTTGCCCGATCCGGAGATGCGGACGCAGGGTATGGACACGCGGGCCTACCTCGTGCGACTGACGGACAAAGCAGCCGGGATCACGATCTCAGGACTGACGCTACGCGGTCCGCAGTTGCACGGCGCCATCTACGGTTGGCAAAACGCCGATCTGCACCTGCACCATCTTCGCATCCAAGAGACGCTGTGGAGCGGACTACGCACGTTCTCCATGAAGAACGCCAAGATTCACGATTGCGAGTTCATCGACGCCGGCGGCCGCTGGCAGCGGGGCGAGCCGGGCGTCAGAGGAGGCATCACCGGTGGGGCGATCTTCGCCATTTGGATGGCCGACTGCGAGATCTACGACAACCGGTTTGTGCGGACGCGGCTGGACAAAGCCCAAGAGTTCTACGGCATCAAAGTTCGGCAGGGAAAACGCTGCCGCATTCATCACAACACCATCGAGACGAACTTCTCCATCGAGTTTCCGTTCGAGAACGACGAGGACTTGGAGATCGACCACAACGTCTGCACGGGCACGATCTCCATTCCCAAACACGCCGGCGGGCCGGTCCCGCCGAGCGGCCGCACTTTCCACATCCACCACAACTGGATGAAAGACAGTTATTCGATCGAGTTCGTCCGCAACGGCGTCGAGATCGACCACAATCTCTTCGACTTCGATCCGGCGAAGGATCACGGCAATCTGATCTCCGGATTCGGCAAGGCGGCGGCGACGGGCCCCGCAAAGTTTCACAACAATCTGATCAGCAATCCTGGCCGCGGCGTGATCTGGGTCAACGAGGTGTTCAATCATCTCGAAGTTCACAACAACCATGTCATCGCCCGCACGACCGGCACGCCGCGAAAAGACGGGCTCTTCGGTTTCAATCCGGAGTGCGACTTCACGACGATCACGATTCGTGACAATATCATTGAGTGCGAGGGGGAGCCGCGGCCACTCCTGCGGGCCAAAGAAAGCTACGGGGCAAACGTCGAAAATAATGCCCTGACTAATGTCGCCGACGCCGACAAACTCGCCAACCTCAAGGCGAACCGTCCTATCGGACTGGAGCAGCCGTTGAAGTTCGAGTGCGGTCTGCACGGCGAGTTCACGGTCGACGGCTGGAAGGTCGGGCCGACGCCCCGATAATTACGGTCTGTGAAGCGCAAATTTGCAATCGGTGCGAACCTGCGGCATGATGAAGTTGACCGATTAGTGACGCGAACCGTGCCATTCTCGGCGGAGGCGTGGCGATGCTGACATTCTGGTCCCGCGGTGCGAGCCGACTTTGCGACGGCACGAGTCGCCGAAGCTTTTTGCAAGTCGGCGCGCTCGCGGTGGGCGGCCTTTCTCTTCCCGAACTGTTACGGCGACGAGCGTGCGCCGTCGGGCCGCAAGCCAAGGCTAAAGCGGTCATCATGGTCACGCTGGGGGGCGGTCCCAGCCACATCGATCTCTACGATCTGAAACCGCAAGCGGCCGCTGAGTTCCGTGGGGAGTTTCAGCCGATCGAGACCAACGTGCCGGGCTTGGAGCTTTCTGAGTTGTTGCCAGAGCAGGCTCGCATCGCCGACAAGTTCGCGCTCGTGCGCAATTTGCAGATGAGCACCAGCAGCCACAACGGCGATCAAGAGCTGTTGAGCGGCTTCTTGTACGATCGCAAGATTCCCGGCGCGCGCGGCAACCCGCGACCGGCGTTTGGTTCTATCGTGAGTCGGCTGCGCGAATCAGGTCGGGCGACGCCCGCCTACGTCAGTCTGCGTCGCGATCAAACGAACGAAGTGCCGATCTACGCCGGTCCCGGTCATGCGCCGTTCGTGCCTAACGGACAAGGACTAGAGAATCTCGGTCTCGACAAGCAAATCACGCTCGACAGGTTTGCCGATCGCAAAGCGCTGCTCCGCTCGATGGACAAGCTGCGCCGCGACGTCGAGGCTCATCCTATCGTGACCGGGGCCGATGCCTTCTCGATGCAAGCGCTGGACATACTTTCCTCGTCGCGAGCGCGCGAGGCGTTCGATCTCAGTCGCGAGTCGGACGAGATGCGGCGGAAGTACGGCCTGGACGGTTTGCCGACGTACAATGCTAACTATCTGATCCTCAGTAAGTTCTTGATGGCACGCCGATTGGTCGAGGCCGGCATTCCGATCGTCACGCTCGAAGCGTTCGGCGAATGGGACACGCACGGCAACAATTTCGCGACGCTTCGTCGCCTCGCGCCGACCGTCGATCGCGGCATCTCGGCGTTGATCACAGACCTGCACGAGAGGGGACTGGCCGACGACGTTGCGGTGGTGATGTGGGGCGAGTTCGGGCGTTCGCCGCGGATTTCGACGTACAACAACACCCCGGGACGAGACCATCACGGCAACGCGAACTTCGCCCTGTTCGCCGGCGGCGGGTTACGGACCGGCCAAGTCATCGGCGCGACCGACGACCGCGGCGAGCGGCCGGTCGATACGCCTTACACTCCGCAGAACGTACTGGCCACGCTTTATCATGTATTGGGAATCGATCCGGCGACGACGTTGCCGGATCATTTCGGACGGCCCATGTATCTACTGGACGATCGCGAGCAGATCCGCGAGTTGATCTGAGACCGCCTGTCGGCCGTCCGTTAAAGCGAGAGAACAACCGCTCCCATAAGAAAATTGCGGTTTCTTCGACACTTCTCGTCAGGCCGTCCTTACTGCGGCATAGTGGCCACGATGAACGACGAAATTGACCTTCTGATTCGGCAAATCCGCGGCAGCGAGACCGAGCCGTTCGCTGAACTCATTCGGTGGTACGAACGGATGACCTGGTCCAACGACTTTTCGATCGACGCTACCTTCACGGCGGAAGTAACGAACGCGTACGCGAAGGTCGAGTTTCACGTCGGCGACAAAATCGTCGTCGCGGCAACGCAGCCGCCGTGGCAGATCAACGGGATCAACCTCGACCGTGGACTGCATGCGTTGTTTGCCGTCGGTGGTCCTACGGAAGGGACGCGGCGAGCGAGCCGCCCCGCGTTTGCGATCGTCGTCTAGTCGGTTTCATAAGATTCTTTGAGGTCGGCCGTAACGAAGCGTCGGTACCTGCAATAGGTAGTAGTTACGATTCTTGAACCCGAGTCGTACGGATGGCGCCATGACGATTTCTCATACGATTTCACGTCGTCTGCTGCTGCAAGGCGGCGTCGCCGGCGGCATGGCTTGCGGCGGCTTCGGCCGACTATTTGGCGCGGAAAGCGCCGACCAAGCTCGTCAGCGGCAGAAGCACGTCATCCTGCTTTGGATGAGCGGTGGGCCCAGCCAATTCGAAACCTGGGATCCTAAGCCGGGCGCGCCGACCGGCGGACCGCATCTGACCATTCCCACGTCCTTGCCGGGCATTCACTTCGACGAGTTCATGCCGCAACTGGCCCGGCTCGCCGAGCGGATGGTCACCATCCGCACGATGACCACCAAAAACGGCGACCACTCCGCCGGTTCCTTCTTGGCCCAGACGGGCCACGAGCCGAGTCGCGTCATTGCTCCGTCTCCGCATTGGCTGGCGATGGCGGCGCACGAGATCCCCGCGGCCGACCCGACGCTTCCCGCGTTCGTGAACATCAACCGTGAACAGGACGTGCTGACCAACCCCGGCGCGGGTTTTCTCGGCCCGAAGTACCAGCAACTTTTCTGTCCCGGCAACGGCGCGCCGCCTGAGGACTTGCCGAGCGCCTCGGCGGCCGAGTTGGCCGCACTGCAAGCTCGCGAAGAACTGCGCGAACGCCTGTCGGCCGGGTTTCGCACCGGGCGCGACCCGCGACTGCTGGATGCCCATGATTCCAACTTTAGCCGGATGGGCTCACTGGTGGCGTCCAGTGAAGTATTCGACATCAGCCGTGAACCGGCGACGGATGTGGAGCGGTACGGCCGGACGCGATGGGGTCGCGATTGTCTGCTCGCCCGTCGACTGGTGGAACGGGGCGTCCCCTTTGTGCGCGTGCAACATCAGAACGGACTCGCCTGGGACAAGCACCGCCGTGCCTTCGATTGTCAACGACACATAACAACCGAGTTCGATACGGCCGCGGGCGCATTGATTGACGACCTGATCGAGCGCGGTTTATGGGAACGAACGCTTGTGGTTTGCATGGGCGAATTCGGACGGACGCCCGAGATTCTGGGACAAGGCCCGCCGGGCCGAAATCATTACACCAAGAACTGGGCCCTCAGCTTCGGCGGTTGCGGGGTGAAGGAAGGCGCGGTCATCGGCAAGACGAACGAAAATGGAACGGAGATCACCGACCGCCCTGTTTCCATTCACGATCTCTTCTGCACATTTTATTCGGTCCTCGGCATCGACCCTCACAAAGAGTTGACCTTCGAGGGGCGCCCGATTCCGCTCGTCGAAAACAAACTCGGCCAACCGATTCGCGAGGTGCTGTGATGGCCGAAAAGTTGGTGCAGACTAAAAAGTCCTATTACGTCGATGACGGTCAGAAGCGCGGCCCGCTGACGATGTTCCGCTTACGACATCACCCGCACGGGAAACATTTGTTCGGACAATGCGTCGATCGGCGGCTTGCGCTTTGGAATCTGGAGGCGGAGACCGTCAAGGTGAAGAAGGGGGAATACGTCGTCGGCTCGCTCGTCTGTCCGCACGCGGCGGGTTGGATTCGCGGGTTCGACGTACATCCTGCCGGTGATTCGATTGTCACCGGCGGCAGCGACCGGCAATTACGGCTCTGGAAGTGGGAGGGTGACCGGCCGAGCGAGGAACCGTCGGCCGCCTCGGCGGCGCATGCAGGCTGGATCGAAGCGGTCGCTTTCTCGCCCGACGGCACTCGCCTCGCCACGGTGGGAGCCGACAAACAGCTTAAACTTTGGGACGCGGGCAAGCTCTCGCTCGTTGCGGCTGCGCCGGCTCACATCGGCTATCCGCGCGATCTCGCGTGGACGCCCGACGGGTCGCGCATCGTCACCGGCGGGGAGGACGGACAATTGCTCGTTTGGAATCCGGAGGGGCTGCAACCCGTCGCCGCGATCACGTTCGGTCAAGTCAACGATCAGCAGGGGCAGAACCCGCCGTTGAGCGGCGTCTATCGCTTAACCATCAGTCGCGACGGCCGCTGGCTGGCCGCCGCCGGAGCAAAGCAGACGGCCCTGTTCGAGTTGGCGACCGGCCAAGGAGTGGCGCTCGTCAAAGAAGCCGGCGTCGATGTCGCGTTCCATCCCCAGCACGATCTGTTGGCCGTGGGCGAAGGTCAGTTGCATGTTTGGCGTTACGACGCAGACAAGTTCTCGCCTCAGCCGCTCTCCGGCGAAAAAGAAAAAGACGGCAAGCCGAAGCCCCTCTCGCTGCCGTCGCTGTCGGGCCGGGAAATCGCCAACCTAAAACGGGGCGATTACGGACAGGGAATCAGGTTTCTCGCCGACGACCGACGGATGGCCGTCGCAAAAGCCGACGGCATCGTGGAACTGTGGGAGCTTACCGGTTGATGAATCTTCGCTACTGCTATGTGGCGTTCATGCTCGCAATTCCCGCCGAGTTACCGACTACGGCCGCCGAGCCGTCGTTCAATTTAGCCTTGTCGCGAACCATCGATGCCGAAATTGCCGCCGCACTCGAACGGGACGGCCTTACGCCCTCATCGCGCGCGACCGACGCCGAAATTCTGCGTCGCGTCTACCTTGATCTGCTCGGCCGCATCCCCACGGTTCCCGAAGCCGAGTCGTACTTCGCCGAAGCCGCGCCCGACAAGCATCACGCCTTGATCGACCGGCTGCTCGTTCACCCGGAAATGCCGGCCCACTGGAAGCGAGTGGTTAATCACTGGCTGAACGGACATCAGCCGCGCGACGGCCGGCCTCCTTACTTCGACGAATTCCTGACCTACCTGGAACGCTCACTCGCCGCCAACAAACCCTGGGACCGACTGGCCCGCGAACTGCTGCTGCCGCAAG
>CAMCTH010000204.1 GCA_945877965.1 Planctomicrobium piriforme
AAATCTTGGCGCGATGTTCCGGCGTCACCGGCGTCGGGCGTTTTTCGAGGATCGGCGTGTCGACTTCGCCGGGGTAGATGTTCGTCACGCGGATGCCGTACTGTGCGACTTCTTGGGCCGACGTGATGCCGAGACCCGTCGCGGCGAACTTCGAAGCGTTATAGCCGACGCCGCCCAGCAGGCCGGCGCGGATGCCCGAGATGCTGTTGATGTTGATGACGAGTCCGTCTTGGCGTTCGATCATCTTCGGCAGCGCGGCCCGCAGGCAGTAGAACGTGCCGTAGCAGTTGATCTTCATCATCGCGTCCCAATCGTCGAGCGACAGCTCTTCGAGTTTGCGGCGGGCGACGTTCGTGCCTGCGCTGTTGACGAGGATGTCGAGCGCGCCGTGCTCTTCGTGGATCTTATTGAACAGCAGTTCGAGGCTGATCCAATTGGTGACGTCGGCGGCCATGCACGTCATCGGGACGGGCGACTTCGTCTCGGCGCAGGCCTGCTTGAGCAGTTCGATCCGTCGGCCGGTGATGATGACCTTCGCGCCGGCTCCGGCCAGGGCCTGAGCGATGGCGAGTCCGATGCCGCTGCCGCCGCCGGTGACGAGAGCCGTTTTGCCTGAGAGTGACATAGTGTGAATGACGAATGTCTAAGGACGAATGACGAAAGAATGACGAATCATAAATGACGAATCATAAATGACGAAGAGCGTGTCGAACAGTCTTCGTCATTCGTTCATTCGTGCTTCTTAGACATTCGTCCTTCGGCCTTCGTCATTTCCGCCTACATCCACTCGCGGATGACTTTGCCTTCGTTGAGGCGGATCGGGCGGCCGTCGGCGGTGTGCAGCATCGTCTCGGGCTCGATCCCCATCTTGCTCAGCACGGTGGCGATGATGTCTTCGCTGCCGTATTCGTCGTCGACGACGCGACCCCCTTCTTCATCGGTCCGGCCGAGGACTGCGCCTCCCGGAACGCCGGCTCCGGCGAACATGGCGAAGCCGGAGCTCGACCAGTGATCGCGACCGGCGGCCGAGTTGACCTTCGGCGTCCGGCCGAAGTCCGTCAGCCACACGACGAGCGTCGTGTCGAGCATGCCGCTCTGTTCGAGATCGGCGAGCAGGGCGGGAATGCCTTGATCGACCCGCGGGATCAGTCGCGTCTTGAGCGAAGTGAAGTTGTTGGCGTGCGTGTCCCAGCCGCCGTCGGTGACCGTGACGCAGCGAACGCCGGCCTGCACCAAGCGACGCGAGAGCAACAGACGCTGACCGAAGACGTTGCGGCCGTAGTCGTCGCGGAGCTTGTCCGACTCTTCGCTGATGCGGAACGCCTTTTGCGTTTCCGGCGCGGTGATCATGTTGAGCGCGGCTTTGTAATGTTCGTCGAGCGCTTCGAACGCGGCCGGCTGAACGTCGGTCGTCCGTTGCAAGGCGTCGATCGTGCCGAGCATGCTGCGGCGGCGCGAGACGCGTTGCATGTCGACGCCCGGCGGGGGCGTGATGTCGCGGACGACGAACTTCGCGTCGTTCGGATCGGCCGGCATTTCGAACGCGCCGTGTTCCAGGCCCAAGAAGCCGGGCTGGCCGCCGCCGAACCGCTTGTCGACTTCGGTGCCGAGCTGCATGTACGGAGGCATCGCCGACTTGAAGCCTTGCAGCTTGCTGACGACCGCGCCGAGCGTCGGGTGATGGACGGCCGGGTTCGGCTTGTGGCCCGACATGACGTACTGGTCGGCCGAGCCGTGCGAGCCGTTCTTCGGATTCCAACCACGCAGGATGGCGAAGCGATTCAGCTCCTTGGCCATTCGTGGAACGATTTCGGTGAAGCGAACGCCGGGGACTGCGGTCTCGATGGTCGAGTAGTCGCCGCGGACGTTGGCCGGCGCTTCGGGCTTCGGATCGAAGGTGTCGTGATGGCTCGTGCCGCCGCGCGTCCAGATGAGGATGCAGCTGACGTCTTGCTTCTTGCCCGAGGCGGCGCTCTTGGCTTTCGCCATGGCTTGCTTCTGAGCGATCAGCGTCGGCAGCGAGATGCCGAGTCCGGCCAGCGACCCGATTTGCAACAGACTCCGACGGCTCATCCGTTCGCAATCGCGCAGATGGGCGTTATCGAGATTCAGCATGGCAGAGGCTCCTTGCGGCAGGCGGGACGAAAAGGCGGGGCAAGCGGCGAGCGGTCGCAATCAACGTCGACCCAGGCGAACTCAAACCGAAGTCAGGCAAGCGGAACGAGGCAGGTAGCGGGCGGGCGGAGCGGCGGGTCGGGCCCGACGCGAGTAACTTCACGATTCTAAGGCGGTTCGCCGGGTGCATCAAGACAAATGGATGCTCCGGCTCAGGTCTTCATCGACCGCAGCCGGGGGGCGACTTCGGACATTCGCCGAGAGGGTGGGTTGGGACGCGGGTGATTGTCGATAATTCCGCCGGCGACTGCGGTTTACGACCGCCGCACGATATCGTCCCGGCAACCCGACGGCGGGGAAGAACTCTCTTGGCAACGCCCTCCGCGGCCGACCATAATACAGGCTCGCCCGACGACGGTCCTCCTGCCTGCTCTTTTGCCGTCAGTCGAGCTTCCCGCCTACCGCCCCCTGTTGCTCGCCTCGGTCCTCGCAGAGTTTCACTTCTCCCGCCTCGGAGTCGGTGCCCATGCACGCACTCGTCCTGCGCCTTCGTCTCTCGATTTCTGTTGCGCTGCTCACGCTCGGCGCTGCGTCGCCGGCTTGGGCCGACGCCGATGCCGCCGCCGGCAAAGTCGCCGCCTCGGCCAAGCTCGACGGTTTCGTCGCCTCGCCGTCGGCCGTCTCGCTCCGCGGCAACTTCGCGCGGGCGCAACTCTTGGTCACGCGCTTCGACGCCGGCGGCCAACTCGGTGAGCGGAGCGACGATCTGACGCGCGCGGCCCAATATGTTTCCGACGCGCCGAAGGTCGTCGCCGTCGATAGCCAAGGTCAACTGCTCGCTCGCGGCAACGGCACGGCGAAGGTGAGTGTGACCGTCGCCGGTCGGACACAAACCGTGGCGGTCGACGTGGCGGACTTCAACGACGTGCCGAAGGTCGACTTCGCGCACGACGTCGGACCGATTCTGAGCAAGGCCGGCTGCAATGCCGGAGCATGCCACGCCAGCCAGTACGGCAAAGGGGGCTTCAAGCTCTCGGTCTTCGGCTTCGCACCGGAAGAAGATTATCGCGCGATGGTCCGCGAATGGAGCGGCCGCCGCGTCGACTTGGTCGAACCGCACAAGAGTTTGCTGCTGCTGAAGCCGACGCTCGCCGTGCCGCACGGGGGCAATCGTCGCCTGACGGCAGGGAGCATCGAGTACGAAACGTTGCGCTCGTGGATTGCGACCGGTCTGCCGGCCCCGACCGGCAAAGAAGCGAAGGTGACGCAGTTGACCGTCGAGCCGCTCGAGCGCGTCGGCAAGCCCGGGCTGACGCAGCAACTCCGCGTCGTCGCCACGTTCGAAGACGGCGCGACCCGCGACGTCACCGCCTTGGCCAAGTACGACAGCATGGACGAAATGGCCGCCACGGTCACCGCGGGCGGTTTCGTCGAAGCGATCGGCCGAGGCCAGGTCCCCGTCATGATCCGTTACGAAGGGCAAGCGAAAGCGGCCGTCGTCACGATTCCCTACGCCGATGAAATCGATTTGAAAGATTGGAAGCCGAACAACTTCATCGACGAGCTGGCCGCCGACAAGTTCCGCGAAGTCGGCATTCAACCTTCGGGCTTGTGCGACGACGCGACGTTCGTCCGCCGCGCGTTCTTGGATTCGGTCGGCACGCTGCCGACGATCGACGAGAGCCGCGCGTTCATCAATTCGAAGAATCCCAAGAAGCGGGCCGAGTTGATCGATGCGTTGCTCGGCCTGACCGGCGACCCAGCGAAGGACGTGCATAACAACGAATACGCCGCGTTTTGGAGCGTGAAGTGGGCCGACTTGATTCGCTCGTCGAGTGCGAGCGTCGGCGAGCAGGGCATGTGGAACATGCACAATTGGTTGCAAGAATCGTTCCGCAACAACAAGCCGTACGATGCGTTCGTCCGCGAGTTGATCATGGCCAAGGGTTCGACCTTCATGGACGGCCCGGCGAATTTCTATCGCATCGCGAAGTCGCCTCCCGACGCGGCCGAGACCGTCGCGCAGTTGTTTCTCGGCGTCCGCCTACAGTGCGCGAAGTGTCACCATCACCCGATGGAAAAATTCAGCCAAGAAGATTACTACGGCTTCGCGGCGTTCTTCGCGCGGGTCGGTCAGAAGACGAGCCAAGAGTTCGGCATCTTCGCGCGCGAGCCGGTCGTGATGGTCACCAGCACCGGCGAGGTTTCGCACCCGAAGACCCGGGCCGTCATGAAGCCGACGGCCCTGCACGGCCCCGCGACGACCGACGAGCCGGCCGATCGTCGTCAGCCGTTGGCCGATTGGTTGACCGCAAGCGACAACGCTTTCTTCGCGCGGAACGTGGCGAACCGCTACGTCGGCTACTTGCTCGGTCGCGGGCTCGTCGAGCCGATCGACGATCTGCGGGCCACGAACCCGGCGTCGAACGAAGCTTTGTTGCAGGCACTCTCCGAGCACCTGGTGAAGAACAAATACGACCTGAAGCAGTTGATCCGCACGATCATGAACTCGCGGCTCTATCAGCTCGATTCGCAACCGACGCCGACGAACGTCGCGGACACGCGGTTCTACAGTTACTACAAGGTGAAGCGGATCGCGGCCGAGCCGTTGCTCGACGCCGTCGATTACGTGACCGACGTCCGGACGAAGTTCAAGAACATGCCGCTCGGCACCCGCGCGATTGAACTGCCCGACGCGCTCTATCCGGATTACTTCCTCACGGTCTTCGGCAAGCCGCGACGGACGAGCGTCTGCGAATGCGAGCGGACGCCGGACGAGAACCTCGCGCAGGCGTTGCACACGCTCAACGGCGATATCCTCTCGGTCAAAATCGGCGACGCCTCCGGCCGCGTCGCGAAGTTGTTGAAGGCCAAGAAGCCGTACGCCGAGATCATGGGCGAGTTGTACTTGGCCGCACTCGGTCGCGAACCGTCGGAGCGCGAGTTGTCGACGTTCGAGCCGCTGTTGAAGGAAGCCCAAGACAAGAAGGCGTTCTACGAAGACGTCCTCTGGTCGCTGATGAACTCCAAGCAATTCTTGTTCGTACGCTAGGCGATAAGATGAACTATCAAATTTCCAATCTCAAATTCCAGATCGCACGACCCGCGACGGCCAGCGTCGTTGCGTTCTTGTCGACGCTCGTCGTCGCTGCGACGGCCGCGGCTCAATCGTCGCCGCCGATGCTCATGGCCCTTGAGCCGCTTGCCGTGCAGGCCGGCGGACCCGCGGCCGAGCACGTCGTTCAGGCTCGTTACAATCTCAACGGCACCTATCGCATCTTCGTCACCGGCGCAGGGGTGACGGGCGAAGCGGTCGTCGCACCCGCGAAACCGGCCGCTGCGAAGCCCATGGAAGAAACCAAAGCGGACGACAAGAAGTCGGCGGAAGCCGTGAAGTCCGAAGAGAAAAAGCCGGTCGCCGCCGCCATGCCCGCCGCTCCGGAAACGCCGAAGCTGACGGTCCGTTTTAAGGCCGAGGCCGACGCACTCCCCGGCGTGCGCGAGTTCCGCCTCGCCACGCCGCAAGGGCTGTCGAGCATCGGCCAGTTGGTCGTCGTTCGCGATCCGGTCGTCGTCGAAAAGGGGAACAACAACACGGCCGACAAGGCGACCGTCGCCTCGCTGCCGGTCGTCTTGTGCGGCGCGATCGAAGCGGCCGAGGACGTCGACTACTTCCGCTTCCCGGTGAAGGCCGGCCAGTCGCTCACGTTCCACGTCCGCTCAGCCCGCGTCGAAGACAAGATCCACGATCTGCAAGCGCACGTCGACCCGATCATTGCGGTGAAGAACTCGGCCGGGGTCGTGCTCGCGGCGTCCGACAACTATTTCTTCGGCGATCCCGCGCTCGGTTACACGTTCACGCAAGACGGCGACTATTACCTCGAAGTCCGCGACGTTCGTTATCAAGGCAACGTCTACTGGCAATACTGCGTCGAAGTGAACGACCGCCCGCTGCTCTCGACGGTCCTGCCGAGCATTGTCGCCGCCGGGAAGAAAACGACGGTCCAACCGATCGGTTTGAACGTCGCCGCCGACGCGCAGGCCGAGCTCGACGTGCCGGCCGGTCTCGCGCCGGGGACGCACTGGTTGAGCCCGCGCGTCGGCAAAGAATCGCTCACGCCGGTACCGGTCGTCGTCACGGGTCTGCCGATCGTCGCGGAATCGAAGTCGCCGCACGGCGCGGCCGACGCCCCGCAAGACGTCGCGCTGCCGATCGCCGTCTCGGGCCGCCTCGGCGCGCCGGGTGAAGTCGATCGCTACGCCTTCGCCGCCAAGAAAGGGGAGCGTTTCTCTTTCGAAGTGACGGCCCGCCGCAATCAGTCGGCCCTCGACTCGATCCTCGCCGTCTACGATGAAAAAGGGAAGCGACTGCAAGAGGGAGACGATTACACCTGGTACAAGCTGGCGACGTCGGACTCGTTCGTCGAGTTCTTTCTCGCCGGGGCCGACGGTCGCTACGTCGTCGAGGTCCGCGATCTGCATCAGCGCGGCGGTGACGCCTTTGTTTACGCGTTGACCATGCAACGCTCCGAGCCGACGTTTGAACTGCATGCCGACGGCGATAAGGTCCTGCTAGCCGGCGACACCGGCGGCTGCATCTTCGTCCGTGCGATTCGCAAAAACGGCTTCGCAGGCGAGATCGAACTCACGGTCGAAGGATTGCCTGCGGGGATCAAGGCTGAGTGCGGCCGGATCCTGGCCGACGGCCTTGACGGCGTGATTGTGTTTAGCGCGGAGAAGGGGATCAAGCCGACCGCGGGACAAATTCGGATCATCGGCCGCGCCGTTCACAAGGACGCCGACGGCAAAGAGACGAAGCTCTCTGCGGTGACGAATCCGTGGCAAGAGACGTACATGCCTGGCGGCGGTCGGGGCCACTTCCCGGTCGATACGTTCTTCGTCGCCGCGTCGAATCCGCTCGACGTTGCGAAGGTCGCCGTGTCGACGAAC
Source organism: Planctomicrobium piriforme (assembly GCA_945877965.1). Taxonomy (GTDB): domain Bacteria; phylum Planctomycetota; class Planctomycetia; order Pirellulales; family PNKZ01; genus CAMCTH01. Next base: position 7,066 of record CAMCTH010000204.1, read on the forward strand.
GAGATCGTCCTCAAGCCGGGCGAATCGAAACAGATCGAGATCACGATCGAGCGTTCGCCGGGCTACGACAAGGCGATCACGCTCGACCTGATCCATCGCCATCTCAACAGCAAGTTCGGCGATTGCCTGCCGAAAGGCGTGACGATCGACGAGAAGAAGAGCAAGACGATCATCTCGGCCAAAGACGTCAAAGGTCAGATCACCATTACAGCCGCGGCCGACGCACCGGCGGTCGAGCGGCAACTCGTGCCGGTGATGGCCCAAGGGGCGATCAACTTCGCCATGAAACTGAGCTACTGCGGCGAACCGTTGTTCATCACCGTCGCCAAGTAAGCCCGCCGTGAAAGAATATTTCACCACGGAGGACGCGGAGCAGAATTCATCCACAGATTGCGCAGATTTCGCAGATGAAGACGGAGAATTTTTTTATTCTTCTCATCTGTGAAATCTGCGCAATCTGCGGACGCATTGTTCTTCTGCTCCGTGTCTCCGTGGTGAATCCATACATCGCCCGTTTCATCTCCATCAGGAATAATACGCATCCCAAAGAATAACGGCGCGCGAAGGGTTGCGCGATTTCGGCGATCTCGATAGTCTGCGTGCGCAGCGGCCGTTTTTTTGCGAGGCCGTGAATCCGACGCACACGGAGGTCGCG
>CAMCTH010000205.1 GCA_945877965.1 Planctomicrobium piriforme
TAATCATGACCGGGCCTCCGTGAAGTTGGGATGGTGCGAAACCAACTCCGTTCTAACCTCCGAGGCCCAACCTTTCATTTCCCTGACAGCACCGCACCCAACTCCTGATCCATCAACACGCTAGCTCGCGAGATGCGCGAGTTGCACCCTAATGCTGAAGATGGTCGGTTGCAAGCTTGCAAACGTGGCCGCACCGGCCGTCCCCCATTTCCATCAGGCGGAGCGCATTGCAGGAAGAATCGCGAAGCTGTTCCAGTCCACAGCCTAGGGTCCCGGTACTCCGCGCACACTAGGAAGACGGTTCTCCGCGATGCGCGGACTCGGAAAGAGTTCCACTCCTGCAATGCGGCCGTGGTGCGACCCCGACAGGGTCGGAGAGGATTCGATCGGCCTGAACCCGGGGTGCGCGGAGTACCGCGACCGCCGGGCTGTGGGGTGTTACGCCTTCGGCGTAAGAGGCCGTTGCAAACGAAGTTTGAATCCTGTAGGGAACGCCCTCCGTGGCGTTCCGTGGCCCGTCGCAATTCACGGAACGCCACGGAGGGCGTTCCTTACAGGTGTCTCTCGCCTGCACTGCGTTCTTTGTGCCTGTGTGGTGAAATCATCTTTTGAACGATTGGCGAGCGGCGGTTTTGGGCCGGCTAATTGTTGGCGTTGAAGGGGCGGTTGGTTTTCGTATCGTCGGTGAGGATTGCGCCGTTATGCAACTAGTCGAGGATCGAACCGATGATTTCGAGCTTACCCCTCACCCAGTCGCTGCCGCGACTGGCCTCTCCCCGGCGGGGAGAGGCGGAGCGCGATGATATCGACTTACGACGAATGAAGTCGCGCACTTTGCGCGGGGTTGACGGTCCATTCCGCGCACTACGAAGGTTCCCCAATAGGGGTGCGCGGTTGCGCGGGTTGGCGCCGCGCAGGCTTGAGAGAACGCGCGGGCGTAAGTGTTCGGCGTACTTCGAGTCTGTTGTGCCGCGAGCTTCCCTCACCCCGCCGCTACCGCGACGGACCTCTCACGGTGGGAGAGGTGGAGCGCGAATGCCCGCGGGCTTGCGCCCGCGGCTCGCCTGTTTTGGTTGCGTTGTTGATCGGCGGGTTCAGAGGTTATCGCTATTCGGCATCGCCGGTGGGGCGGCCGAGGTCGCGGTACAGGCCGGGATCGTCGACGCCGTCGCCGTCCCAGTCGCCGACGACCGGACGATCGGCCCCTTCGCCGAATTGGAACGCGCGGTCACGAGCATCAAGCACGCCGTCGTTGTTCGTGTCGATGTGCCAGAGGCCGTTGCGGTAGATGCCCAGGTCGGTGCGGGTATCGCCGTTGAAGTCGCCGATGACCGGCAGATCGCCCGGCTGACCCATCGAGAGGACGCGGTCCTGCTGGTCGTATTTGCCGTCGCCGTTGAGGTCGAGGACCCACGAGCCTTCGCGGAAGAGACCGACCATCGATTGGCCTTCGCCGGTCCAGTCGCCTGCGATCGGCCGATCGCCGGCCCAACCGTAGAGGAAGACGTGATCGATGAGGTCGGTGCGGACTTTGCCGGCCGACGTGAGTTGCAACGCGCGGATGCCGAGCGTGGCGTCTTGTTCGGTCGGCGGAACGTTCTTGGTCTTGCCGTGTTTGGCGTTGACGTCGGACGGCAAGCCCGGTTCGGCGGCGATGTGCCGCGAGTCGCCCGGCCATTCGCGTCCGAAGATCGCGATGTCGACCTTGCCGTCGCCGTCCCAGTCGCCGGTGACCGGCAGGTCGTCGCGATGGCCGAGGCGGGCCCACATGTCGCCTTCGTCCCACTTCCCGTTGCCGTTCAGATCGACGTACCAGTGACCGTGACGGAAAACGCCGACGTCGGTGTTGCCGTCGCCGTTGAAATCGCCGGTGACCGGTATGCCGTTGTCAACGCCGAAGACGAACTTTCGATCGGTCGGCGTATCTTCGTCGCCGGTGCGAAGGATCCACTCGCCGCGACGGACGGCATCGCTGTTCCAATCGGGGCGCTCGTTCAGCAGTTCGCCGACTTCGCGCGAACGAGCGACGAGTTGGCTGTTGGTCATGCGGGGCGTGCGCGGCTGACCGCCGTTGACGACGCTCAAGTGCCACGTGTAGCCGTTCGCACCGACGCCGGTGTAGACCGGCAGCGGATCGGGTTGCACGACGAGCGGATCGAGAGGCCGCAGCGGCGTGACGGCTCCGGGCGGCGGCGGCGGCGGAAGCATCTGTGGGACGTCCGGCGGCGGCGGGTCGCGGAACGGCGGCTTGAGCGGGAACTCGGTGAAGTCGTATTCCACGCCGTGGCGGCCGTCGAGCAGCGTGATGTTGCTGAGGACGTCGCTGACCGAACCGTTGCCGATGACCGTGCCGCCGATCTTGCCGACGTAATCCTGACCGTCTTGGTAGCCGGTCGGTTGCACTTCGACGACGGTGTAGGTGCCGCGTTCGAGGCGATCGAACAGATAGCGACCGTCGGCGTCGGTCACGGTGCTTTGCAGGACGGTGCCGTTCGAGTCGAGCAGCAGAATCGTCACGCCGGCGAGCGGTTTTTCCGGGTCGATGTTGACTTGGTTGTTCGCATCGACGTCGACGATCACCCGGCCGCGGATGCTGCCGAGCCGCTCGCAGAAGTCGTAATCGACTGCATCGCGACCGCCGCTGGTGAGCGTGATCTCGCTGATCTTGTCGCTGCTCTCGGTGCCGACGATCACGCCGTTGATGGTGCCGGCGTCTTGGCCGCCGTTGAAGTATTTCGTCGGCTGAACTTCGCGAACCGCATAGGTGCCGGCCGTGAGGTTGCTGAACTTGTAGGTGCCGTCGGCGGCGGTCGTCGTCGTGGCGATGACGTTGCCGCTCGCGTCGAGCAGTTGGATCGTCACGCCTTGAATCGCGTAGTCGCCGAGTTGCGGCTCGAAGTCGCAATCGTCGTCGACGTCGACGTGAACCCGACCGCTGATGCTGCCGACGCGCTCGCAGAAGTCGTAATCGATCGCATCGCGGCCGGTGGCGGCCGTCAGTTGAATGTCGTTGACTTGGTTGGTCGCTTCGGTCCCGACGATCGCGCCGTTGATCGTGCCGGCGTCTTGGCCGCCGTTGAAGTACATCGTCGGCTGGATTTCGCGGACCGAGTAGGTGCCGATGAACAGGCGATCGAACCTAAAGGTGCCGTCGGCGGCGGTGGTCGTCGTGGCGATGACCGCACCGGTCGAGTCGAGCAGTTGGATCGTCACGCCTTGAATCGGGAAGTCGCCGATCTGCGGCTCGTAATCGCAATCGCCATCGACGTCGACGTGGACGCGACCGCTGATCGACCCGAGCTTCTCGCAGAAGTTGTACTCGACGCCTTGTTGGCCTGCGGCAAGCTGAATGCCGGTGATGACGTTCGGTTGCGGCGAGGTGCCGACGGTCGTGCCGTTGATCGTTCCCGGCAGCGTCCCGCCGTTGAAGTATTCCGTCGGCTGGATTTCGCGAACTCCGTAGGTGCCGGCTTCGAGATCGAGGAACTCGTATTCGCCGTTGGCGTCGGTCAGCGTCGTGGCGATCACGCTGCCGTTCGCGTCGAGCAGTTGGATCGTCACGCCGGCCAACATCGGCTCGCCCGGATCGACGAGGCAGTCGCCGTCGTAATCGGCATGCACATTGCCGCGAATCGAACCAAGCGGCTCGGGCGTCAAATGCAAGAAGCCGCCTGCCGTTCGCAACGGCACCGGCAACGCCGGAGGAGTCGTGTAGTCGTCACGCGGCAGGCCGACCTGATCGGCCTTCGCGTCGGGATAGTCATCCAAGTAGACGGTTGCGCCGCTGACGTTCTTATAGTGCGGAGCCGCAAACTCGGCCGCGATCTTGCTGTATTGGAACTCATCGCCTTCGACGAGCGAACTCGCGCCGCCGAAGAAGCCTTGCTCGTCGATGTCGACCTTCACCAGCAAATGTTCTCCGGCGTTGAAGCCCGAGAAGGTGAGCGTGAAGCCGGTCGCACCGTCCCAATCGCCCGGAATGCCCGAGCCGCCGAGCGGCGTGACCGACGTGATCGTGAACCCGTTGGCGATGAACTCCATGTCGGCATTGCCGAACTGGCCGACGCCGAAGTTGGTGCCCGAGGTATCGAAGAACGTCTCGCCCGGATCAAGCGTGCCGTTCCCGTTCTTGTCCATGTTGATCGTCAGCGTCTTCAACTCCGCGCCCGCCGGGCCGCCGACCCAGGTGATGTCGATCACGTCGGGCGTCGTGTCTTCGCCGTCGGTCGTGTCTTCGTAGTAGACCGAGCCGAGGTAAATGTCGGCCGCCATCGGACGGCGGTCCTGGAGCTTTTCGATGCGGCAACGACGCTTGGTCGCCCGGCGCGAATCGCCCGAGGGGGTACCGTGTGCATCATCGCGGCGCAGCCAGTTGAAAAAACCCACAGCAACCTCCGTGTAACCAGTGAACCGTGCCCGGCCCGATCGTTCGTGCTCGAACTCTTCGCTTACATCTACAGCAACTTACTTCTTCAACGGCGCCGCCGTCGTGGCGGGACGCTGCGTCACCTGATTCGGCGACTTGCCCCCTTCGGGCTTCCAAAGTCGGACGGTCGTGTCGTAGCTCGACGATACGAGCAGGCCGGTGTCGGCGAAGTAATCGAGGGCCGCGACGCTGCCGGTGTGGCCGGCCGCATGCTGCAACTCTTGTCGCGTCACCGGATCGAGAATCCGAATCAGATTGTCGCTGCCACCGACCGCGAGACGATCGTTCCCCAAAAAGACGGCCGACATCAGGCGCCCCGGCGGCGGGGCGAGCGTCGCGTCGCGCGTGCCGTCGGCCTTCCAGAGGAAAAACTTCCGGTCGTCGCCCGCCGTCACGAACTGCTCGCCGTCCGGCGAATAGGCCAGCACGCGAATCCGCATCCGGTGAGCCGGCGCTTCGGCAATTTGTTTCTTGTCAGCCAGGTTCCAAATCCGCAGCACGCCGTCGCGACCCGCGGCCGCCAAGTGTCGGCCCGTCGGCGAAACGGCCAACGCGCGAACGTCATCGCCCGTACATTCGAATTCATGCACCGACGCACCGGTGGCGACGTCGTACAGACGCACCTTGTTATCGAAGCCCGACGAGACGAACTGCTTGCCGTCGGGCAGGAACAGCGATCGATGCAGCACGCCGGTCGCGTTCTCGATCGTCCGCGTCACCGTGCCGCTCGACAGATCCCACAACTTGAGCAAGCGATCGTCGCCGGCCGTCAGCAACTGCTTGCCCGACGGGCTAAACGAGACGGAGCGAATCCAATCGGTGTGTTCGTGCAACTCGGCCGTGAGCGTGCCGTCGGCCGCGTTCCAAATTCGGACGTTGTGATCGTCGCCGGCCGCCGCGATCACTTGCCCGTTGGGGCTCACCGCAACGGCGGTCAGTACCGGCGGCTCGGCCGTTTCCAACTCGGGTTGAATCTCGATCGTCCGCAGCGGCGAGATCACGGGGACCGGCTTCGCCGGCACTTGCGCGACTGCGTGCCGCGACAACAGCGAGGCGCCGAACCAAGGAAGCGTCGCCATCAGTTTGCAAACGGTCCGTCGTTGCATCGTGCCCATCTCCTCGCATCATGCGTGGCCGAAACGGACGCCGCAGGCAGTGCCTGCGCAGCGCGAACGCTCCGATTCTCTATTGATCCGCTGTCGGTATTATCGGCGGGAGGCCGGGGACTCTTGGCCGAAAGAATCGATCAAGTCGACGCCGCGACGTTCAGCGCGCTCGAACGACGTTCACACCGCCAAGCTGGCGACACTGCCGCGACTTTTCCGGCAAAGTGGATTATCGGAGCCGCAAGAATTCGGTTCGGGCGAAGGACCGAAAGAAACGGCGATCGAATTGCGTTGGTCGTTCGACAACCACCATTGTCGAGGCAATACTGATAGCATCGCAAATGCTAGCGGCGAGATTCGCGATCGCCCGCCACATCTCAAACCACATCTCACGGGGGACGCTTCATATGGGCATGGCCAAGGAATTCAAAGAGTTCGCCATGAAGGGCAACGTCGTCGACATGGCGATCGGCGTGATCATCGGCACCGCCTTCGGCAAGATCGTCTCGTCGCTCGTCGCTGATCTGTTCATGCCGATCGTCGGCGCGATCACCGGTAAGGTCGACTTTTCGAAGCTCGCTTACGACGTACCGAATCCGCTCAAGACCGACGAGGTGATGGCGTCGATCGCGTACGGCAAAACACTGACGACGATTCTCGACTTCGTCATCATTGCGTTCTGCCTGTTCATGGTGATCAAGATCATGAACGCGGCGAAGAAGAAGGAAGCAGCCGCTCCCGAACTTCCGCCGACCAAGGACCAGCAACTGCTGATGGAGATTCGCGACCTGCTGAAGCAGAAGTAATCGCCGTCGCAACGACTTGAATTCACCCCTCTCGCGGCTCACACGTCTCGCCGATGTGCGAGCCGCGGTCGTTTCGTGCCACAAAAGCCCCCAAAAGGTTGACCTCCCCCGCGAGGCGGCACAAACTAAAGGTCTTAGCTTTCTCCCGCCCGCGCTTTCCTCCACTTCGAAGCTGCCGCATGATCTCTCTTCCCCGTTCGTTTGGACTGTTCGCTCTCCTCGCCGGCTTGCTGTTCGCGCACACGGTCGTCGCCGTCGATCCGACCAAAGACAAGCCGCAGACGAAGCCGGTTCCGGCAAAGACGGAGTCGACGAAGTCCGAGAGTAATACCGCCGCGAAGATCGAACCCGCCCCCGATGGCCGCGTCGAGGCGACGCGCGCGATCGCCACGTTTCGCGCTCCACGCGGTTTCAAGATCGAACTCTTCGCCGCCGAGCCAGAGTTGCGGCACCCGATCGCCTTCTGCCTCGACGAGCAAGGTCGGGTCTATGTGGCCGAAGAGCATCGTTTCAACCGCGGGACCGAAGAGAACCGCAAGTGCTCGTTCCTGCTCGACGACGACTTGCAATGCAACTCGATCGAAGATCGCTTGAAGATGTACCAAAAGTACGCCGATCGCTTTAAGGGGGGCATGGACTGGTTCACCAAGCACGGCGACCAAGTCCGGCAACTCGTCGACTCCGACGGTGACGGCGTCAGCGATCGCTCGACCATCTTCGCCGGCGGATTCAACGATCCTCTCGCCGGCCTCGGCTCCGGCGTCATCGCGCGCGACGGCGTCGTCTATTACACTTGCATCCCTGACCTGTGGAAGCTGCAAGACACCGACGGCGACGGCGTGGCCGAACAACGCAAGTCCCTCTCGCGCGGTTACGGCACGAACTGCGCTTACCTCGGCCACGATCTGCACGGGCTCGTTTGGGGCCCCGATGGCAAGTTGTATTTCTCGATCGGCGACCGGGGCTACAACATCACGACTCCCGAGGGGAAACATCTCTACGATCCGCGTCGCGGCGCCGTCTTCCGTTGCAACTCCGACGGCTCGGAACTCGAAGTCGTGCATCGCGGACTCCGCAATCCGCAAGAGCTGGCCTTCGACGACTACGGCAACCTCTTTGCCGACGATAACAACTGCGATAAGGGCGATCATGCTCGGCTCGTGTTCATTGTCGACGGCGGCGACACCGGCTGGAACATGGCGTATCAAACGCTCAACGAGCCGTATCTCGTCGGCCCGTGGCATGCCGAGCGGATGTGGCATCTCGCACCGGTCGCCGATCAACCTGCCTGGATCCTGCCGACCTGCGGCAAGCTCGGCTCCGGCCCGTCCGGCTTCGTCTACAACGGCACCGACGTCTTGGGGTCC
>CAMCTH010000206.1 GCA_945877965.1 Planctomicrobium piriforme
CAATTCCTGTGCTCACAAGCGTCCGCAAACGCCTTTCGTTTTACGGCCCCGCGCGCCGCAAACTTCTTTCAGTATCCAGCCACTCTCGCGGCCTAACTTCTGTCGGGCACGTCAATAATCGCTATGACAGCTTGGCTTGAACCCGGGGCGAAATTGCCCGATCTGACGCTTCCCGCCGACGATGGGAGCACGGTCCGTTTCAAAGATTTGCGCGGCCAACCGGTCGTCGTCTACTTCTACCCGCGCGACGACACGCCGGGCTGCACCCGCGAGGCGTGCGCCTTTCGCGATCGCAAAGCGGAGCTGACCAAGCTCGGCGCGAAGGTCTTCGGCATCAGCACCGACGACGTGAAGAGCCACGTCAAATTCCGCGACAAGTTCCAACTGAACTTCCCGCTGCTGGCCGACGTCGACCATAAGGCAGCCGAGGCGTTTGGCGCTTGGCAAGAAAAGAACATGTACGGCAAGAAGTCGATGGGGGTCGTCCGTTCGACGTTCGTTGCCGACGCGGCGGGCGTGATTCGCAAAGCGTGGCACAAAGTGAACGTCGACGGTCACGATGCCGAGGTGATCGCCGCCGTCGCGGAACTCAGCGGCCATGCGACGGCCGCTGCGAAGCCGATGACCGCGAAGCCGGCTAAGCCGACGAAGAAAGCGGCGGCGACCAAGCCGAGCGCGGCGAAAGTCGTTGCGGCGAAGCCCGCCAAGAAGAAGACTGCCAAGAAGACGAAGCCGCCTACGACGGTCAAGCGGAAACGGTAACCACTGCGCCGCCGCCGGGGCGAGCTTTACGCCTCGGCGGCGGTCGTCGACAAGTTGCTCAGGGCCGCATCCATCGCCGCCGCCAATCGCGCGACGTGCGGGCCGCGCATCAACTCCGAATGCGATCCCCCCACCTGATGCACGCTCAGCGGTCCCTGGATGAGATGCTCCCAACCCATCGTCGGCGTCTGCACGGCGAACATCGGTTGCCGCGTCGAGCGGAACAGGTAGGCCGAGCACTCCAAGGCCGTCGGATCGTAATGATCGAGTGCGCGATAGTGCCGTTTGATCAGCGCCAAGCGGGCTGCCGGGAAGAACGAGATGTCTTCCGCAAAGCATTCCAGAATCTCGCGATCGTCGAGCATGTCGCCGTTCGCCGCGACCTGCTTGCGACGGAGGAGACGCCGCGCCGCACTCTGCGCGAAGCGGCCGATCCGCTTCCAGCGCTCGGCGAAGCCCATGCCGCGCAACTCGGCGAAGTAGTCGGGAAGGCTGCCGAACAACGCTTTCAGGCGGTCGCAGCACGAAGCCGTGAGACGATTCTCCCACGGCGTGGGCACGCCGGAGTCGAGCAGGCCGAGGAACTCGACCTGTTCGCCGTCGCCCGTCAGTTGACGTGCAATTTCGTACGCCAGCAATCCGCCCGACGAATAGCCGGCAATGCGATACGGTCCGTGCGGCTGCACGGCGCGAATGCGGCGGACGTATTCGGCGCCGCACAGCACGACGTCGTCCGCCTCGGGCATCGCGTCGTCAGGCCCTTGCAGCGGAATGCCGAACACGGCCGACGTCGTTTGCAAAGCGGTCGCCAACTCGGAATAGATCCAGACGTCGCCGGCGAGTGAATGGATGAAGAACAACGGCCGAGTCCGGTCGCCGTCGCGCAGCAGGACGAGCGGAGAATGTTCGTCGTTCGGAGCCGGATCGGTCAGTTCCGCAGCCATGGCTGCGGCCGTTCGCGCTTGCCAAAGCAACGTCGGCGCGACCGGTCGACCGAGCGCCGACTCGAGCTTGGCGGCCAAGGCCATCGCGCGCAGCGAGTCGCCCCCGGCGAGGAAAAAATCGTCGTGCAGATCGAGCTGTTCGAGTTGCAGCGTTTCGCGCCAGACATCGAGCACGCGTCGTTCGAGTTGCGTTAGCTCGCCGTCGTCGTCGATCCGCCGACGTTGCGCTGCCGGTTTTCCCAAGCACGGCTCAGGGAGCGCACGGCGATCGACTTTGCCGTTCGGCGTTTGCGGCAACGCTTCCAACTGCACGTAGGCCTGCGGAGCCATGTACTCGGGCAACTTGTGATGGGCGAACTCGCGCCACACGCACTCGTCCCACGCCGCCCCTTCATGCAGCACCAGATAGGCGGCCAGATACACCGTGCCGGCGGGCGAAGTCTGCGGCACGACCGCGGCGTCGCGGACGGCCGGATGTCGCAAGAACGCCGCCTCGATTTCGCCCGGCTCGATGCGAAAACCGCGGAGCTTGATCTGATCGTCGCCACGACCGACGTAATCAATCACGCCGTCGGCTCGCCAGCGGACGACGTCGCCCGTGCGATAGTATCGTCCTTCCGGCAGATCGAGCGACGGACGCGCCACGAATCTCTGCGCCGTCAGTTCCGGTCGACCGAGATATCCCTCGGCCACGCCCGCGCCGCCGAGATAGAGTTCGCCGCGCACGCCCGGCGGCACCAAGCGGCCGCGGCGGTCGAGAATGTACGCTGCGGTGTTGTCGATCGGCCGACCGATCGGCGGCGCCTCGACGGAGTCGGCGTCGCGCAGCGGATCGTGTTCGTAAGAGGTTGAAAAGATCGTCGTCTCGGTCGGGCCGTAAGCGTTGATCCAGCGCATGCGGCGGCCGCCGACTTTGAGGAACCGCTCGTAGACGGTCCGCGTCGCTTGTTCGCCTCCCATGAAGAGCAAGCGAACCGACGCCGGATACTCGGTCTTCGTCTCATAGAGAAAATTCGTCAGCTCGCGCCAGAGCGACGTCGGCAGATCGAGGATCGTGAGCTGGTGCCGCTCGATGAACTCAATGAACCGTGCGAACGAGCCGAGCGTGTCGGCCTCGGGCAACACGACCGTCGCCCCCGCGCAGAGCGGGCAGAAGAATTCTTCCAGCGAAGCGTCGAAGTTGATCGACGACACCGGCGCGAGGCGATCGCCCGGTGCGAGTTTCAAGCAGCGGACGACGTGCTCGTTGTGATTCGAAAGATTGCGGTGCGACAAGATCGCCCCCTTAGGCGTCCCGGTCGAACCGGAGGTGAACAGCACGACGGCCCTCAGATCGAGCGCCGGCTTTTCCGCGTCGACTTCGCTTGCCGCGACGGCGGCGTCGGTCGTCACCCGGGCGAGTTCGATCGACTGTGTGTTTGCGGGCACGATCCCGTCGGGCAACGGTCGATCGTGAACGATGAGTTGCGGCCGGCTGTCGTTCAAGATGCCGTGCAATCGCTGCGACGGATACTTGGGGTCGAGCGGCACATACACCGCTCCCCGTCGCCAGATTCCCAAGATTAAGGCAATCAGCTCGGGCGAGCGTTCGCAAAACACGCCGACGAGGTCGCCTTGATGAATGCTCAGCGAATGCAATGCCGCAGCGCTGCGACGACTTTGTTCGAGCAGCTCGCCGTACGTCGTCGTGCAATCGGCAATGATCGCAGGAGCGTCGGGATGGTTCGTCGCCTGACGTTGAAAGCGATCAAAGATCGTTTCAAAGATAGCCGGGTTGCGTTCGGCGCGGCTCCAATGCAGCAAGGTCTCCGTTTCGCTCGGCACGACGCTCGGCACGTCGGCGAGCACTTCGTCGAGCATCGTCGGCAGCGTTTGCAGATAATAGCAAACGTAGTCGAGCAGTCGGCGGGCCGTTTCGTGCTCGTAGCGTGCGACGGAATACTCCAGGCTCAACGACAGCTCCGCCTCGGCCGCGACGGTGAGTGCCAGCGAAAAATCCGAACGTTCCAGCAGGCGTACTTCGCGCGTCGGATGCGGACGTCCGTCGACGTGCAGCATCGATTCCGGCCGTCGATCCGTGAACATCAGCAGCGTCGGGAACAACGGTTCATCGGCCCGCAAGCCGGCCTGTCGCGCGACGTCCGTCGGCGGCGAAGTCTCGTGCTCGCGCAATTCGAGTTGTCGGTTCCGCAGTTCCGTCAGCCAACTCCGGACCGTTCGTCGGCGATCGATTTGCACGCGAAACGGCACGGTGTTGATGAGCATGCCGACCATCCGGTCGATGCCCGGGACCGGCAGTTTGCGGCAAGCGCGGACCGAGCCGAACGTGTGGTCTTCTTCGCCCGTGAAGGCTGCAAGCGTGAGGCTCCAGGCCGCCTGCACTAAGGAATGCAGCGTCACATCGGCCGCCGTCGCGGCGTCGTACAGGCATTGCACGGCGTCGGCATCGAGCATCGCCGTCGCTTCGGCCGAGGCGGGAACTTCACGCGATGTTTCCTGCGCGACGCGTTGCGGCTCGGGCAACAGCGGCGCGGGACGATCGCACAACGTCGCCCGCCAATAGTCAGCGGAGTTCAGTCGATTAATGCGATTCCAGGCCGCGACGAACGCGGCGAAAGTAGCTTCCGATTGCGGAGCAACCGTTTTGCCGCGGCACTCCGCGTCGTACCGCGACCACAGCTCTCGGCCGAGTAGCACCAGCGAACGACCGTCGAGCAGCACATGATGATAGGTGCAGACGAAGCGATACTCGCACTCGGCGATGCGGATCACTTGCACGCGCCACAACGGCGGCCGCAGCAAGTCGAGCCCCTCGCGACGATCGGCTTCGAGAAAAGTCTGCCAGCGGGCGACGATCTGATCGGCAGACGTCTCGCGCCAATCTTGCACGGAGAAATCGTCGGCGACTTGCGGACAGACTTTCTGTCGAGGATTGACCGGATCGCGAAGATCTAATTCGGTGCGGAGTGCGCCGTACGCGGCAACCGTTTGCGACCAAGCCCGGCGGAGGGCCGCGACGTCGACGTTCTCGCGGAGCGTCACGACCCACTGTTCGACGTCGACTCCCGCTCGCGGCGCGCGCTGCCAAGCCGCGACCATCGCGTGCTGCAGCGGCGTGAGGGGAAAGTGAGCGTCGTTCATCGGGGAATATAAAAGCGGCTGCGACTAGGAATGGACGGAGACTGCATGCGCCGCCGGTTGACAGAGTTCCGTCAACAGCCCGCCGGTGCTTTGCGGATGGAGGAACGCGATGTCGGCGCCGTGAGCTCCGCGTCGCGGGACGGCGTCGATGCAACGCAGGCCGGCTTGTTCGGCCGACGCCAACGCAGCCGCCACGTCGTCGACCGTGTACGCGACATGGTGCAGACCGGGCCCGCGCTTAGCCAAGAACTTCGCAATCGGCGAATCGTCGCGCGTCGGTTCGAGCAACTCCAAGTGAATGGCGCTCGGACCGTCGCCCAGGCGAAAGAACGCGACGTGCACGCCTTGATCGGCGACGACCTCGTCCCCCTCGAATGCAGCGCCGAGCACCGACTCGTAGAAATTGCGCGCGGCCTCGATGCTCGCCACGGCAATGCCGAGGTGATTCAGACCCTGCGTCGGGACGGGAGCGGTAAACATCGGTAGCGGCTTAATCGTTGTGTTAGTTAACAAGGGAACTGTGCGTCGCCGCTCAATGATAGCTCTCGGAATACTCTCCGAAGGCATCGGCTAGCGTGCGGCAAATTTCGCCGATCGTTGCGTAGGCCCGCACAGCCGAAAGAATCGGCGGCATCAGATTGCCCGTCGATCGGGCGGTAACGCCGATTTCTGCGAGCGTACGCTCTACTTCGGCCGCGTCGCGACGATTACGCAGATCATTCACCGCGTCACATTGTCGTTGCGTCGCCGCTTCGTTCATTTTGAAAAGCAGGATCGGCGTCTCGGCTTGTTTCGCTTGGAAACAATTAATACCGACGATCTGACGCAGGCCGTCGTCGATCGAGCGATTAAAGTGATAGGCCGACTGCTCGATCTCGCGTTGTGGATAGCCTTGCTCGATCGCGTGGACCATCCCTCCCATCTCATCGATCGCCGCGATGTAGGCCGTCGCTTCGCGCTCGATCCGATCGGTGAGTTGTTCGACGTAGTAGCTACCGCCAAGCGGGTCGATCGTGTTCGTCGCGCCGCTTTCGCAGCCGATGATCTGCTGCGTGCGGAGTGCGAGCGTCGCCGCTTCTTCCGTCGGCAGGGCCAGCGCTTCGTCCTTGCCGTTGGTGTGCAGCGATTGCGTTCCGCCGAGCACCGCCGCTAGGGCTTGCAGCGTCACGCGAACGACGTTGTTCTCGGGCTGCTGGGCCGTCAGCGTGACACCGCCGGTCTGCGTATGGAACCGCAGCATCCAACTCTTGGGATCGCGGGCTCCGAACCGCTCGCGCATCAGCTTGGCATACAAGCGTCGGGCCGCCCGATACTTGGCGACCTCTTCGAACAGATCGGTATGCGCGGCAAAGAAGAACGCCAATCGCGGCGCGAAGTCGTCGATCGCCAGTCCGGCTTGCAGCGCCTTCTCGACGTAGCAAACGGCATCGGCCAGCGTGAAGCCGACCTCTTGCGCGGCCGTGCTGCCCGCTTCGCGAATGTGATAGCCGCTGATGCTGATCGTGTTGAACTTCGGCACGTGCTCGGTGCAGTAGGCAAAAATGTCGCTAGTCAATCGCAGCGACGGCCCCGGCGGAAAGCGATACGTCCCGCGGGCAATGTACTCTTTCAAAATGTCGTTCTGCAGCGTGCCGGTGAGCTTCGCCGGGCTCACCCCCTGACGCTCGCCGACGGCGATGTACATCGCCAGTAAGATCGGCGCGGTGGCGTTGATCGTCATCGACGTCGAAACTTTATCGAGCGGAATGCCCGCGAAGAGCGTCTCCATGTCGGCCAGTGAATCGATCGCCACACCGACGCGGCCTACTTCGCCGGTCGCCTCGGGCGAGTCGCTGTCGTAGCCGATCTGCGTCGGCAAATCGAACGCGACCGACAAGCCCGTGCTCCCTTTGTCGAGCAAGTAGCGATAGCGGCGATTCGACTCTTCGGCGGTCGCGAAGCCGGCGTACTGCCGCATCGTCCACAACCGACCGCGATACATCGTCGGCTGCACGCCGCGGGTGAACGGATACTCGCCCGGAAAGCCAAGCTTTTCGACGTAATCGCCGGCCGTCTCGTCACTCGGCGTGTAAAGCCGCTCGACCGGCAGATCGCCCGCCGTGACGAACTCGGTCTGTCGCTCGGGACACTTCTTCAACGTGTCGGCGAGGGTCGTCTGTTCCCAGGCCGTGCGGGCGGCCGAGACCGTCTCCGGATGCAATTCAACGTTAGACATGGTCGGCGGTCTCCGGCAGGATATGCAAGCGATTCACGAGCGCGTCGATGCCGTCCCCGGTCTCGGCCGAGACGGCCAAGACCGGCGGACCTTCGACGGTGCCGCTGTTGTGTATGTGTTTCATGTTGTTCGCAGCGAACGCGGCGGAGTGTTTGCGACGTCGCGCGAGCGTCTGCATCCGTTCGACTGCCGAGCTGAGCTGAGCGACGAGCGTCGCGGCCCCTTCGCGATCTGACTTGTTGACGACGTACAGATCGCCGATTTCCATCAAACCCGACTTGAGCCACTGCACGCCGTCCCCCTGCCCGGGAGCGAGGACCAAGCACGTCGTATCGGCCAAGCGAGCGACGTCGATCTCGTTCTGCCCGACGCCGACGGTTTCGATGATCACCGTGTCGGCACCCCACAATGCCGCAGCGACTAGCACATCGGCCACCCCGCGACAGAGGCCGCCGAGTTCGCCGCGCGTCGCCAACGAGCGAATAAAGACGCGGCGGTCGAGCGCGTGCCGCATCATCCGTACACGATCGCCGAGAATCGCTCCGCCGGTGAACGGCGACGACGGATCGACCGCGAGGACGACGATCCGGTGGTGTGGATCGCGGTGCAACCATCGTGAGATTAGTGCA
>CAMCTH010000207.1 GCA_945877965.1 Planctomicrobium piriforme
CGACGGACTTCTCGCATCTGAGCGACAATGCCTTGCAGCATGCCACGACGTTGGCCCGCGAGACCGGCGCGACGTTGGTGATTCTGCACGTCGAAGAGCCGCCGATCGCATATGGCGGGGGCGAAATGTACTACGGGATACCCGATCCCGACCAAGATGAAATGCGGCGGATGCTCAACGAGATTCGGCCGACCGATCCGTCGGTCCACTTTGAACATCGCATGGTGATGGGCGATCCGGCCGGCGAGATCGTGAAGATCGTCGACGAAGAGCACGTCGACATGATTGTGATGGGTACACACGGGCGAACCGGCTTGAGCCGCGTCCTCATGGGGAGCGTGGCCGAGTCGGTCGTCCGGCGAGCTAGTTGTCCGGTCCTTACGTTCAAATCGTCGGCGGCTGCGTCGGCGACCAAGTAACCCGCAGGAACTTTACCGCAGAGCGACCGTAACCAAGTCGCTGCTGCGGTTCGAGAACCTCTCCGCCTCCGGTCCCTTTGCGTCCTTGGTAGCTCGCTCGTTCCGCGGTTCTCTCAGGCCGCGTCGAGCAGCGAGTTACCTAGCGGCACGAGGAACCGGAGGCTTTTTTTGCGCGCCGCTCGCCGTTCTGCGGTGAATGGGCGTGATACGCAGCCGCGTTGAACGCCGGTTGCGTTGACCCGTTTGTCGCAATTTCGCTATAATCCCGCCCTATTCAGACGCACACACTCCCGTCGAAAGGGCTGGCAAATGGCAGGCATCAAGGACGACATCACGCAGTGCATCGGCAATACGCCACTGGTGAAGCTGCGCCGCATTGCCGAAGGGGCCGGCGCAACGGTCATCGGCAAGATCGAGAACATGAACCCGCTCTGGAGCGTCAAGGACCGCATCGCTCGGGCGATGATCGATGCCGCCGAAAAGGAAGGCAAGATCAAGCCCGAGACGGTGATCGTCGAGCCGACGAGCGGCAACACGGGCATCGGTCTGGCGTACGTCTGCGCAGCGCGAGGCTACAAGTTCATGGCCACGATGCCCGAGAGCATGAGCTTGGAGCGTCGGCGTTTGTTGAAGGCGTTGGGCACGGAGTTGGTCCTCACTCCGGCGGCCGAAGGCATGCCCGGCGCCATCCGCAAAGCGGAAGAGTTGCTGGCGCAGAACTCCAACTACTACATGCCGCAGCAATTCAAGAACCCGGCCAACCCGGCGATCCACCGCGCCACGACGGCCGAAGAAATCTGGCGCGACACCGACGGCAAGATCGACATCCTGGTCGCAGGCGTCGGCACCGGCGGCACGATCACCGGCGTGTCGGAAGTTCTCAAGCAACGTCGGCCGGGCTTCAAGGCGATCGCCGTCGAGCCGATCAACAGCCCGGTCATCACGCAGAAGAAAAAGGGCGAAGCCCTGAAGCCGGGCCGCCACACGATCCAAGGGATCGGCGCAGGCTTCATCCCCGACGTGCTCAACGTCGACATCATCGACGAAGTCGTGCAAGTGAGCGACGACGACGCGATGGAGACGGCCCGGCAGTTGGCGAAGAAGGAAGGGCTGATGTGCGGCATCAGCTGCGGCGCCGCCGCTTGGGCTGCGATTCAAGTCGCGAAGCGCCCCGAGAACGCCGGCAAAATGATCGTCGTCATCCTGCCCGACATCGGCGAGCGTTATCTCTCGACGAAGCTGTTCCCGGAATAGTCGACGGCGATCGCGCACGATGAAATCAAATCCCGCGCGAGGCGATCTTCGGATCGCCTCGCGTTTTTTATGGGGCAGTTGAAATTGCCCAAGGCGGTGCACTCGCTGGGAGACAATCGCGAAAGATTCTATTCTATTTCGCCTAACCGACAGACTCGCTCGTCGGTCACCACGTCTAGCCGGTTGCTTCGCTTGCCGGCATCGCCGATAATCGCCGCTCTGCTATTCTCCTGCCCCTCATCCCACCGCGAAGCGCTCTGATGCCTGAACCGCAAGATGACCCGATCGTGACGAGTTCACGACGCGAAGCGATCTACTTCGCGGTGCTTTGGTTGGGGACGCTGATCTACACCGTCGGCTACTGTTTCGCGCACGGCTACGATCGCCCGCTCGATGCGTCGCTCGAAGGAATGACGTTCGTTTGGGGCTGGCCCGATTGGGTTTTCTGGGGGATCGTCTTGCCGTGGGGCATCTGCACCGTGATCTCCGTCGTGTTCGCGACGTTCATCATGAGCGACGCACCGCTCGGACATGATTCGTCGGGCGACGGCGACGACGGGGAGTCGTCGGTATGAACAAGTGGCTCGATCCTTCGTCTTACGGCGTGTTGTTCGCGCTGGCGGTGATCATCGTCGTCAGCGGTTGGATCGGCGTCGTCGCGCAACGGGCCGTCAGTCGCGGCTCGTTCCTCAAGGGTTTCTTCTTGGGGAACCGCGGACTCGGCGTGTGGGCGATGGCCCTGACTGCGACGGTTCAAAGCGGCGGCACGTTCATGGGCGTTCCTTCGCTCATCTATTCACACGGTTACGTCGTCGCGCTCTGGATCGGCAGCTACATGCTCGTCCCGCTGGCGGGCTTTGCCTTTTTGGGAAAGCGCTTGGCCCAACTTTCGCGACGGACCGACGCCGTGACGATGCCTGACCTGATGCGCGGCCGCTTCGATAGCCCCGCGGTCGGCCTGGCGACGAGCCTGGTGATTCTGTTCTTCCTCACGTTCATGCTGATGGCGCAGTTCAAAGCCGGCGCGATCGTGATGAAGCTCGCTTGGCCGGGCAATGCCGACCTGACGCTCTCCGAAGACGGCGCGATCACGATGGATGCCGAGTACTACACGGGCCTTGTCATCTTCACGGTCGTCGTCGTGGCCTACACCATGTTCGGCGGCTTCTTGGCCAGCGTTTGGACCGATCTGTTCCAGAGCGTGCTGATGGTGATCGGCGTGACGATCATGCTCTTCCTGGCTTTGAGTGCCGCGGGAGGGCTGGAAAAGGCGACGCGTAGCGCCGTTGCGCGCATCGATGAACAAGCGGCCGTCGCAAAGATCGCCGTCGCCGAGTTCGATGCCGCTAAGGCCGCGAATCGTGAGCTGACGGCCAAAGAAAAAGACGCCGAGTTGTTGGCTCGCAAAAACGCCAAGGACTCGGGCGTCGCGTTCGTTACGGGGCCCGGCATGGGGCGAGCCTTCTTGCCGATGGGCTTGGCATTCTCGTTCTTCGTCGTGTGGATCTGGGGCGGCATGTCGTCGCCGGCCGGCGTCGTGCGGGTGATGGCCTCGAAAGACACCGCGACGTTGCGCCGCTCGGTGATTGTGCTCTGCTTCTACAATCTGCTGATCTATTTGCCACTGATCGCGATCTGCATCTGTGCCCGATCGATTATGCCGAATTTGGCAAAGAGCGATGAAGTCGTTCCGCGGATGGCGTTGTTCCTGACCAACGACCTGTTCGGCGGGTCGTTCATTGCCGGACTCATCTTGTCGGCACCGTTCGGGGCGGTGATGGCGACGGTCAGTTGCTATCTCGTCGTGATTGCGTCGGGCGTTGTGCGCGACGTTTATCAACGGATCATCAACCCGGAAGCGACCGACTATGAAATTCGTCGCATGACGCGGATCGTGATGATCTTGGTCGGCGCGGTCGCATTGATCGCCAACATTTCGCCGCCGGCCTATCTGCAAGCGCTCGTCGTCTTCTGCACCAGCGGACAGGCGGGCGCGTTCTTCGTGCCTCTCGTCATGGCCTGCTTCTGGCGACGGGCGACGAAGGAAGGGATTCTGGCCTCGATGGGGGCCGGTGCTTTGACGGTGCTCGTGCTGTACGCCACCGGTTGGACGCGCAGCTGGCTCGGGTATCCCGATCCGGGCATCGGCCAAGCGACCGACTTCCGACCTTACTTCTTGCTCGGCATCGAGCCGATCGTCTGGGGGATCGCCGTCTCGGGGATCGTCGGCATTGTCACCTCGCTCCGCACGCCGCCGCCGAGTCAAGAACTGCTCGACCGCATGTTCGGCCCCGTCGAACCCGCGCAGGCGTAGGAAAATAAAAAGTGCCGCCGACGGAGAGTTCCGCCGGCGGCACGGGTGTTTAATCGACCGTCGAGAGTGGGCGAAGCTTACGCCGCGCCGCGCTTCTCGTTGCCGAATAGACGATGCAACTCGTCGGTCTCGGGCATCTTGTGCAGATGGCGGGCGATGCAGCTTTCGATCCGCGTCAGATGGCTGCGGGTCCAGGCGATTGTTCGCTTCAACCCTTCTTCGAGATCGACTTGGCAGCGGAATCCAAGTTCCTTCTCCGCCTTCGCCGGGCTGCCGTAACGCTTGCCCGATCGATCCCACGAGCGGGCCGGGCGGAAGTCGATCGGCGTCGGGTTCTCGGTCAAGCGGTTGATCGTCTCAGCGAGTTCGAGGATCGACGTTTCGACTCCCGAGGCAACGTTGTAGATGCCGCCGGGCGTGCCGCTCGTCGCACACGCCATCAACCCACGGGCCGTGTCTTCGGCATAGATCATGTCGCGAGTAGCGATGCCGCCGTTCTCGACGGTCAATGGCAAGTGCTTGATCGCGCGATAAACGAACGTCGGCGTGACGTTGCGCCACACCGTCGCCGCGGTGCCGCGCCAGTCGCCGGCCCCGAGTACTTCGCCGGGGCCGTACACGTTTTGGAACCGCGCCTTGACGACCGGCAGTTTGTGCCGCTGCCAGTAGTAGTTCGAGTAGAACTCGCCAAAAATCTTCGACATTTGGTAAGGACTGTCGAGGTACAGTGACACCGGCGAATCTTCCGTCGTGGCGTCGGCTTCGTCGAACGTCTTCTCGGCCACGGTGCAGCCGGCCGACGAGTAGACGACCTTCTTCAACCGTTGAAAGCCCTTGATCCGCTCATACAGCTTGAGCGTCGTCAACGTGTTGTTCTGGTGATCCGCAAGCGGATCGTGCATCGAGTTCTGATTGCCGTGGAACGTGGCGAGATGAAAGACGAAATCGAACTCGTCCTTCAACTCACGCAGCACGACGTCGTCGACGATTGAACCGTGAATGAATCGCACCCGCGAATCGTCGGGCAAGTTGCTCTTCTCGGCCGAAAGCAAGTTGTCGACGACCGTCACGCCGGCCGCACCGGCGCCCAGCAGTTGTCGAACCAAATTACTACCGACAAACCCCGCCCCACCGACGACGAGGGCTTGTTGGTTTTGAAACGAAAGCGGTGCAGCGGGCGTAGGCGTGATCGTGGTCATGCGGCAGGGCTCTCTCGCGATAACAAAGGAAGCAATAGTGATGAACAATAAAAGAACTAGGCGGCCCGGGCCGTCGAGACGGTGTTCGAGCGACGTTCGTTTGTTACGGCAGACTTGGGCTTGACGGCCGTGATGTACAAATCGAGCCCGAGCCAGCGCCCTAAATTGTCGAGCAGTCGTTCCCGGGGTACGTAACGCGGCCAAGTGAACGGGTCGGCGTTTTGCTTGTCGATTTGGATCGACTCGAACTGTTTGAAGATGCGTCGAGCGCCGCGGATGGACGTATAGTCGATATGCGGAGCAGCTTCTCCGGCGGCGTTGGCGTCGTACATGGCACGTTCTTTTTCGCGCCACTTACTGATCCAACTGCGCGGTCCGGAACGGAACAATGTGTAGGCTCCGACGAGCGGTGTCTTCACGATGCGACGGAATGAGTTCGCGTTGTACAGCATGATCATCGCCGTTCCGCCCGGTTTCAGCACGCGGAGGACTTCGTCGATGCTGCGCTGGAGGTTGCCCGTGTGATGCAGGCAGCCGATGGAATAGAGGTAATCCAGCGACGCATCGTCGTGAGGAATCTCCAGGGCCGAGCCTTGCTGCACTTTGGTTTCGGGTCGCTCCACGCCGAGCATGCCGAGCCGGTAGCGCATCATCCGCACGGGCCCTTCGGCGATATCGAGGCCGTGATAATCGCAGCCTTTCTCAGCTAAGAATTGTCCCATCGTGCCGTAGCCGAGCCCGATCTCCAGCACCTTCTTTCCGCGCAGTTCGTTCGCCGGGGCATACTGTTCGAGGTACGGATAGATCTTGAAGTACTCGGCATCGAACCGCAGCAAGCTGCCGGGATCGTCCGACGTGATGCCGAGATGACGAGCGAGGCCCGAACCGCAAAGTTCGTCCCAAAACCGTCGGTTACGACTGTCGACGTCAAGTTGCGACATGGAATAGGTTGTCCTGTAATTGGGCGACGGCCGACTAGGCGGCGATTCGACGCGTATTTTCTGAATCGTCGGGTATCGGGGGTGAAGGGCGGCGACGGATGTCGTCTCGCAGACGACGCAACTTGCTGCGGAGCGAGGTTGGGATGTGATCGCGAATTAGGAGCCAAGGTGTGGCCGCACAGACGCGGTACATCGTTTTTGTTGCACGGCGAATCTGCGTCCGAACGTAGTTCGAGACGTTCGCAGGCATCGCGATGACGGACTCGTAAATCGGTGTCAGGATTCGGACCGCTTTCGCCGCTGCTCGGCTCGCATAACCTTTCGCGTGTGCGCGATACTTATGCAGCAGTCGCGACAAAGACTTGGTTCGCCAGCGATAAGCGAAAACGGCGTTCGAAACGCGATTAGGAGCAGCCGTATGGGTTAAAAACAGGCGGTCTAAGGTCGACGTATAGTCGGCCGTGTGCGTTTCGAAAGCGTAGCGACGCGAGGCGATCAAGTCATCGTACGCGCGGGCCGTCAGCTTTGTGATGAAGTCGTCATCGCGAACCAACCGGACAACTTCATCAAAGTTCGAGAAGTCTTTTTCGAGCGGAATGTAATGTTGCCACGGCTCCACAATGCCGTTGTACGGACCGGGATGCATGATCAAGGCGGTGCGCAGCGACGCCGCTTCGAATACACGCGGTGAAATCACGCTGTGCACCAACTTGCCGTCGCGATCTTTGAGAAGTTGTTCGTAAACCTCCTCGAAAGAGGCTTGCGGATGCTCTTGCAGATAAGCATCGACGCCGATTTGAATCGAGCTATCAAAGTCGATGATCGACGAACCGCTTTCCGTTCCCAGACACGCACGACAGGAGCCGAGAAACGCAGTCCATTTGTCGCCATAGATGCGCGAGTTCTCATCCCATGCGATATCGCAGCGCAAGTCGAGTCCGCTCGCCCGGCTCAAGAACTCTTGGCCGATGCGGAGTTTTTCCTGGCCGAGTTTGCCTAGCCAGTAAGGAACTTTGCGTCCGCGATAGCCGACATCGATCGTCCGCTCCGCCGTCGATTTGGTCCGCAAGTTGACCAACCGATTGGGAACGTAACCGGTCAGGTACGATCGCTTCTCCACGTTGGGCAACACGCTCGGTTCCCAAACGCGATCCAGATTCGTCGTGTGCACGACGGTATACAGTACTTGGATTCCCATGTGCCGCATCATTTCGGCCGACCGGTAAATCCAACGATAATCGTCTTGGATGAGTTGAATTTTGACGCCGTTAAAGACGCGAATCGCTTCGCGCCAATCGGGACCCAAATAGTGATCCGAAATTGCGAGCAACGTCCAATGAATCACGACGGCGTCGAAGTCTTCGAGCTTTAGCGAACCCGGCATCGAAATGCCGCGAGGATTGATCTTATAGGTGATGTGCCGCGTCGCGTTCAAAGCATCGATGCTGTCGTAGACGTTGTCCGCATGCCTCTTCCGATCATCGCAGAGTAAAAGCATACGTCGGCGCGGACCAGGCCGCGCCGACGTATGCGATTTCAGTGACGAATGAGATCGAG
>CAMCTH010000208.1 GCA_945877965.1 Planctomicrobium piriforme
GCTCAATCCGCAAGACCTGCAGCACCTCGGCAATCAAGTGACCGCGCTGACCGCCGAGTTCGCACCAACGGGTCGCGTCGAGATCGTCGCCGACGAACGGATAGCCGCCGGCGGCTGCAAGCTCGAGACGCGGCACGGTTCGATCGATCAACAAATTGCTACGCAACTTGAACGCATTGAAGAAGAACTGAGCTAACGATGTTCGATACGGCGGAACAACTCGACGACATTCTCCCCGCGGGCCTCGAAGGGCGCGTGGTGCGGACCGTCGGCATGACGGTCGCCGCGGCGGGTTTTCCCGCTCCGATCGGCGCGGTCGTTTCGATCGAACGCCATGCCGGCGCGCCGCTCGAAGCGGAAGTGATCGGCTTTCGCGACGATCTGACGTTGCTGTTCCCGTTCGACGATCTGGCCGGTGTTCGTCAGGGAGACAAAGTCCGTCTGCGCCGCACAAAAAATTGGGTCCGCGTCGGCGACGGTCTGTTGGGCCGCGTCATCGATGCCCGCGGTCGTGTGATCGACGGTCGTCCGCAACCTGCGCTGCCCGAACGAACGGCGCTGGATCGCAAGCCGCCGAATCCGGTCGATCGTCCGCGGATCGACACACCGCTGTCGACCGGCATTCGCGTGATCGACGGTCTGCTCACCTGCGGACAAGGCCAGCGGATGGGGATCTTCGCCGGCTCCGGCGTCGGCAAGAGCGTCACGCTCGGCATGATGGCCAAGTACACGTCGGCCGACGTTAACGTCGTCGGGCTGATCGGCGAGCGCGGTCGCGAAGTGAATGAGTTCCTTGAGCGCGATCTCGGGCCCGAAGGCTTGGCCCGCAGCGTCGTCGTGACGGCGACGAGTGACGAGCCGGCCTTGCTCCGCGTCCGGGCTGCCCTCGTGGCGACCGCCATTGCCGAGTACTTCCGCGATCAAGGAAAGAACGTCCTGTTGATGATGGACTCGCTCACGCGATTCGCTCTCGCGCAGCGCGAGATCGGTCTTGCCGCCGGCGAACCGCCGACGACGCGCGGCTATCCGCCGTCGGTCTTCGCGCTGTTGCCAAAGCTCGTCGAACGAGCAGGCCGCACGAAGAAGGGGAGCATCACCGCGTTCTATTCGGTCCTCGTCGAAGGGGATGACGAAAACGAGCCGATCGCCGACTGCGTCCGCGGCCTCATCGACGGTCACACCTGGCTCTCGCGCAAGATCGCGGCGCGGAACCATTATCCGGCCGTCGATGTGTTGCCGAGCCTAAGCCGGTTGATGGGGGAAGTGACGAAGCCGCAACATCGCGAGACGGCCGGCATCATTCGCGAACTGCTCGCCGCCTATCGCGAACACGAAGACCTGATTTCGATCGGTGCCTACCGCAAAGGCTCGAACCGCACGGTCGACCTGGCGATCGAGATGCTCGACCCGATCAACGGCTTCTTGCGGCAGAAGGTCGACGAATCGACGAACGTCGAAGGGGCCGCCGCGGCCCTCGAACAACTCCGTCAGCTCTGCCAACAAAAGGTCAACAAGCAAGTCGCCGCCTAACCGCCGAACCCTGAACCGACCAACCTCGAACCCTGAACACAGTCCATGCCCCCGTTTCGCTTTCGACTTCAGACGCTGGAACGCCTTCGCGAGGCGGCGCGCAACACCTGCCGCGAGCAGTTGGCCGAGGCGTTGCGCGTCGACGAGCATCTGAAGTCGCAGCAAGACGAACTTGAAGCGCAGCTGAAGCTCGCTCGGGACCTGCAGATCGTGCCGGCCGGCCGCGTCGACGTCGATCGGTTGCTGCAGGCGCAACGTTACGAAGCGACCGTCGTCCTCGAAGTGCGGCACATCGCAGGGCAACGGGCGCAATTGGCGACGGAAATTGAACGTCGGCGACTCGCGCTGGTCGAGGCCGATCGCGAGGTCAAGGCACTTGAGAAGTTGAAGGAAGTGCGGAAGGCGGAGCACCGGCAACTCGAACTGCGAGCTGAGATGGCGCAGATGGACGAGGCGGCGGGTCGCCGTCGCGGCGAGGAGATTGACGTATGAAAAAGCTATTCGGCGCGTTGTCGGCGGCGTTCGTTTACTTCTGCATTGGCCAAACGTTGGCGTTGTTCGTGCTCGTCGGCGCGCTCGTCGCCAAGGGATTAGTAACGCACGACAAGCTCGAACAGATTGCGGCCGTGATGCAGGGAGTCGATCTCCGCGAAGTGACCGAATCGATCGACGAAGCGCGCGCCAAAGCGAAATTGCCGCAACCGTCGCTGCAAGACGTCGCGGCCGCCCGCGCGCTGAAGTCGCGCGATCTCGAACTCCGCGAACAAGAACTTCGCAATCAATTGAATCTGATTCGCCAAGAGCAAAGCAAGCTGACGTCGGAAGCCGATCGATATCAAAAGGTGCAGACCGATTTCGAAGTGCGACTCAAAAACCTCCGCGAAGGGTCGATCGCCGCGAACTTGGAAAACGCCCGAATCATTTTGGAAAACATGAAGCCGAAGCAAGCCAAGGAACAGATCCAGCGGATGCTGACCGACGGCGAGATGAAGCAGGCCGTGTCGTTGATGTCGGCCATGCCGGTCGAGAAGCGGGCCAAGATCGTGACCGAATTCAAGACGGATAAAGAGTCGGAAGAACTCGCCGAGATGCTGCGACTGATTCGCGCCGGCGAGCCGGAAGTGACGCTGATCGACGAGACCCAGAAGAATCTGTCGCGCGCGGGAACCTGATTCGCAAGTCCAACCATCGTTGTTCGTAGAGAGCCGACTATGTCGCCAGCCGCCATCGACCTGATCCCGTTGCCGCCGATCGAATCGCCGACGTCGCTCGGCTCGGCCGCCTCGTCGACGCGCGGCGATACGCCGTCGTTCCAACACCATTTGGAACAAGCTGGACGCTCGACGAACGACGGTCCGTCGCGAAACGACGACCGCCGCAACGACGTTGATCGCCAAGAACAAACGAGTTCGCGCGCGGCCGAGTCGGCTCCGTCGCGCGACGCGAAACCGACGGACGATAAACGGGTGGAGAACAAGACCGACGACGGCGACGCGAAGAGCGACGAGCCGATCGTCAAAGGCAAGACTGACGCTGAAAGTAAAAACTCCGAGGACGAAACGAAGCAAGACCCGTCGGCCGACGTCATCGTCGCGACTATCGTCACGCCGGTCATCGTTGAGTCGACTCCGGAAGTCGCGACCGACGTCGTCGAAATCTCCGCCGAGGCGCTGACGGACGCGGTCGACGAGAAGTCGGCCTCGCCCGATCTAAAGAGCACCGCGAAAGCGGCGGCGAATGCGAACGTCGATCCGACGGCCGTTGCGGTGACCAAGACGGCGGAAGAGACGGCTCTCGAAACCGTCGCGGTGACGAATGAGCCGACATTGCCGGCGACGACGGCGACGGTTGCCGTCGCGGAGACGCCCGATGTCGAAGTGCCGGTCGACGCCAAGACGGATGCGAAGAACGCTGCAGAGGCTGAAACCAAACCGGTCGTCACGACGACGAAGGCCGTCGAAGCGAACAAAGCCGCTGACCTTAAAGCCGAGAAGCTGACGGCGACGACTCCGACGGCCGTCGCGACGGCGGCGGCCCCTGTGGTCGCCCCTATTACTGCAACGACGCCGACGGAAGAGCCCACGGACGCCCAGGCTGACGCCGGCGAGAAGTCGGACGACGTCCAAGCGAAGAGCCATGACGCGGCCGCACCGACCGTAACTTCGGAAGCGACCACCCCGGCGACCGACGCGATCGTCGAAGCGGCGACGGCGGTCGTCGATGACCGAGCCAACGTGAAGACGGACCGAACCGACGTTCCGCGCGGCGACGGCCGAACCGAAAACATTCGGACCGATCGTCCGCATACGGCCGAGCATTTGCGCCCTGCTGCGGGACACGAAGCCGGCGGCAATCGCAAGGCCGCGGCGGCCGACGGTGCGCCGTCCGTGTCGCAAGCCGATCGCGTTCGTTTGGTAGAGCGCGTCGCCCGAGCCGTGAAGACGGCCGAGCAGCGCGGCGGCGATCTCAAAATTCGTCTCAGCCCGCCGGAACTTGGCTCGCTGCGACTGCAAGTCAAACTGAGCGACGGCACGCTGTCGGCCCGAATCGAAGCCGAAACGCCGGAAGCCCGCCAGGTGCTGCTCGACAATCTGCCGATGCTCCGCGAACGCTTGGCGGAGCAAAACATTCGCGTCGAGCGGTTCGACGTCGACCTGTTTAACTCCGGCAACAACGGCGGCGGGACGCAGCAATCTCGCGAAGAATTCGATCAGTCGATGTTCGCCGCCGCACAGCGCGGTCGAGCCGCGAACGGCGCCAACGCACCATCTACCGGCGGCCAGAGCGCCGCAATCACCTCGAACTCCACGACTCGCAACGACGGACGTTTGGACATCACCGTCTGACAGCTCACTCGATCACTGACAAAACATTTCATACCTATCAGGAAACGAAACTATGGCTACGGACACGATTCAGGGAATCATCGGACCGAACAGCGTCGTCGACCGCAGCAAGTTGGCGAAGCAAGGGGATGCTTACGACAACTTGAACATGGAAGACTTCGTCAAGTTGATGGTCTCCGAACTGCAGAACCAAGACCCGCTTAATCCGACCGACAACAAAGACATGCTCGCGCAGCTGAGCCAGATGCAGCAACTCAACTCGTCGAAGAAGCTGAACACGACGCTCGACTCGGTGTTGCTCGGCCAGAACTTAGCGAACGCAGGCAGCTTGATCGGCAAGGTCGTCAACGGCCTGACCGAAGAGGGGAAGGACGTGACCGGCAAGGTCGACCAAGCGACGCTCGTCGGCAACATTCCGTATCTGAACATCGGCGATCAACGGATTCCGATCTCGAACGTCCGTTACATCATGCCGGAAGGCTCGACCGTCGTCGACAACCCGGACTCGGCGGACGACGCAGGCACAACCTAATTACTTCGCTACACCAGCCGTCGTGGGCGACGACGGACAACCAAATACTTCTCTTCGAAAGGGGCTGTCATGGGTCTCTCCTCCGTTTTCAATACGGCGATCACCGGCTTGCAGGCCGCCGAAACGACGATCGACGTGGCGGGCAATAACGTCGCTAACTCGAACACCGTCGGCTTCAAGCAGTCGGAAGCGTTGTTCTCGACGCAGTTCTTGCAACAACTCAGCCTCGGATCGGCGCCGACCGGTACGAGCGGCGGTACGAACCCGCGTCAAATCGGTTTGGGAACGCAGGTCGCCGCGATCCGACCGGTCTTCACGCAAGGAACGATCGCCATCAGCTCGAACGCCTCGGACTTGGCATTACAAGGCGACGGCTTCTTCATCGTGCAGTCGACCGCCGGCGAGCAGTTGTACACCCGCAACGGTAAGTTCGACTTGAACTCGCAAAGCGAACTCGTCACGGCCGGCGGCGAGCGGTTGCTCGGTTTCGGCATCGACGACAACTTCCAGATTCAACCGACGACGTTGCAACCGTTGGTGATTCCACTCGGTGCGGCGGCCGTCGCCAAGCCGACGGAGAACGTCTTTTTGCAAGGTACGCTGACGCCGACGGGCGACATCGCCGACACCGGGGAAATCATTCAGTCTCGCATTTTCAGCGACGGCTCGAAGGGGGTCCCGACCGATCTGCCGGCGAACTCCATCAACGGCGTCAATCCGCCGTCCGTCGCCGCGTCGACTTCGGGCACGTCCGACACCGTCGCCGGCGCGGTCCCGGCCGGCACCTATCGTTACAAGGTCGTCTTCGTCGACTCGAACGGCAACGAAGGCCCCCCGTCGGGCGAAATCGGACCGATCTCGCTGGTCGGCCCCGACGACACGATCTCACTCGCAAGTCTGCCGGTCACTTCGCCCGACTTCGCGACGAAGAACATTTATCGCGCTTCGGGAACCGGTCCGACGTACACCTACGAACTCGTCGGCTCGACGACCGGTGCCGCGACGACCTTCGACGACACGGCGGCCGCCGGAACGACGACGCTCAACGAGAGCACGCTCGACATCGGCAGCTACAGCTACTACGTCACCTGGTTCAACTCGGTCACCGGTTTGGAAAGCCGTCCGACGACCGTCGTCGGTCCGCAGTCGATCTCGACGACCGATCAGCGGATCATGTTGCAGAACATTCCGCAGCCCCCGACGACTCCTTCGCCGGCCGAATACGACTCGGTGCGAATCTATCGCAGCTTGAACGACACGTCGAACCAACCGGGCGAGCAGTATCGGATTGCGACGCTCGTCGCCGGTGCGTCGGCCACGACCTACGTCGACGGTGCGACGGACGCCGCGATCGAAGTCCCCACCACCAAGATCAACCTCGAAGGTCCGGGGATCAGCCTAGGCATGGCGCTCAAGGACATGGTGTACCGCGACGGCACGTCGTATGTGAAAATGTTCCAGCCGGGATCGACCTTCGTCGAAGGGGATTTCACCTTCGCGGGCCGCAAAGGCGATCGCGCTCTGGCGGCGCAAACCTTGCACATCGACGACACGACGAGCGTCCAAACCCTGGTCGATTTCATGGACGAAGCGATGGGCATCCAAGCCATCGACGGCAGTGAAGGGGCGAGCATCACGTCAGGCAGCCAAATTCAGTTTCTCGGCAACGAAGGGACCGACAACAAACTCGAAATTCGCCTCTCGGGCTTGAGCTTCACCCCGGAAGGGGCCGAGACCTCGTCACAACTCGACATGAGTTTCATCTCCACGCAGTCGGCCAAGGGGCAAAGCGCCGTCGCCGACTTCGTGACGTACGACTCGCTCGGTATTCCGGTGAATGTGCGCGTGACGACCGTGCTCGAACAGCGAACCGGCAGCGAAACCGTCTATCGTTGGTTCGCCGACTCAGGCGACAACGACCCGGCGACCGGCAACAAGATCGCCGTCGGCACCGGTCTGATTCGCTTCAACGGCGAAGGCAAGTTCGTCTCGGCCACGAACAACACCGTCGCCGTCGCGCGGGCCGACATCCCGTCGATCTCGCCGTTGGAATTTGCGCTCGACTTCACGCAACTCTCGGGCCTCGCCGCCACGAAGAGCACGCTCTCCGCGTCGCGACAAGACGGCTTCCCGCCCGGCAAACTGACGAGCTACCTGATCGGCGAAGACGGCAAGATTCGCGGCGTATTCGACAACGGTACAGAACGCGACCTCGGGCAGATTCGCTTGGCCCGCTTCGCGAACCCGGCCGGTCTCGATCAGCGCGGCAAGAACCTCTTCGGCACCGGCGTGAACTCCGGCCTCCCGGTCGTCGGTAACCCCGGCGAGCAGGGCATCGGGGCCGTCGTCTCGGGTGCGGTCGAACAGTCGAACACCGATATCAGTAAGAACCTGATCGATCTGATCACGGCCTCGACGCAATACCGCGGCAACGCCCGCGTGATTACGGCCGCCCAACAGTTGCTCGACGAACTGCTGAACCTCCGTCGTTAATGCGATCACCTCCGACGATAGCGACGACGTCGCTATCGTCGGGGGCTAAAGAAGAAATGAACCCATGATCAAACTGACGCGACTCAACGGCGAAGCGTTCTTGATGAACGCCGAGCATATTCGCTATGTCGAATCGCGGCCCGATACGTTCGTGACGCTCACGGGCGGCGAACGGGTCGTGGTCCGAGAATCGATGGACGAAGTGCTCAATCGTTGTCTTGTCTATCAGCGCTCGAAGCATCTGCTTCCCGCGCCGACGGAACGAACGTCCGTTCGTTCCTAT
>CAMCTH010000209.1 GCA_945877965.1 Planctomicrobium piriforme
TATGGGACGAACGAACCGACTCTAACACGGGCGCATGAGACATGACCTGATCCTCCAAGCAAGGATAGGTCATGGTTAACGAGATGCCGGAAACATTGACGTCTCCGAAAACAGCCGACGGGAACCGGCACCGACGGCGGCGAAACGACGGCTTCCCATAAATGCCGTTTAACCGGGCATGCTGTCACGGCAGCGTTTACGTTCCGGACGCTGGTTGGGCGACGCGTTGCAGGGCATCGCCGGAAAGTCGGAACAATCGCCACTCCGCCATCCGCCGCGCTCCGAGTCCTTCGTAGAAGCGGATCGCGGGCTCGTTCCAGTCCAAGGCGGCCCATTCCATACGACCCCAACCCCGCTCCAAGGCGGTTTGCGCCACGCGCGAGAGCAACGCCCGACCGACCCCCCGGCTCCGCGCCGCCGGTCGGACATAGAGATCTTCCAGGTACAGGCCGCGCTGCCCCAAGAACGTCGAGTAGTTCGGCAGGAACAGGGCGAAGCCGACCGGCTCGCCGTCGACCGAGGCGATGATCGCCTCGACGCACGGTTTGGGGCCGAACAGCGCCGATTGCAAGTCGTCGGGCGTGGCCGTGACGGTATCGCGGAGCCGCTCGTAGTCGGCCAACTCGCAAATCAGCGTATGTAACAACGGCACATCCGCTGCCGTCGCCGCGCGAACTTCACACGGCGATACTTCGGGCACGTTCACGGCTCGCTCCTCGGGACGCTACGCACATCGGCACCCCTTGCGCCGACTGCGACGTATCGTACCCGCAGAACGGGCAGAACGCGAAAGCACTTTGACTCCGTCGTGGAACAATTCCGGCCGAACGAACCCCTAGCGAATCGTCATCGGCGACATCGGCATCGAGACCGAACGGAGCGGAGCGGCCGAGGTTGGCCAAGCCGTCGTCGTGGTCTGAGCCGGTCGCGTTTCGAACCGACGCAGGAAGGCCGGCGTCGGAGAGATTTGCGGACGGTATTCGTTCGGGAAGAAGGCTTCGGCCGCGGCATCCAGTAGCTTGCGTTCGGCCGAGTCGACCGGCAGCGCGGTGTAGCGATCGAGGATGACCCGCATTTGTTCCAAGCCCTTCGGCCAGCGAACGCTGACGACCGTCGCGGCATCTTCCAGCAGTTGATAGATGCGAGCGCGGGTCAGGCGGAGCTTCATGGCAGCCCGGCGAACGCTGAGCTTTTGGCCTTCCCAGCCCAGTCGGCCGAGCACGAGGTTGGCAGTTTGCTCACCGGCGTCGATCCGAACCTGTTCGACCAGCGGACGAATGAAGCCCGAGCGGAGCGATTCCAAAGCCGGTAGTTCGGTCGCGGTGATGTTGTTGCGGAACCACGATTCGACGTCTTCGACCGTTTGCGGCGTGACGTCGAGCAGCGAGTCGCCCCCTTCGGTCAGATGCGAATGGAGTTGGCCGAAGATGGTGACGACGCAGCGAACGCGCTTTTCGCCGTGCGTCTTCAGCTTGCGAATTTCGGCCAGCGTCAGTGCGGCGTAGTTCGACAGCGGCGTACTCCAGATCACACGCGGCAGATCGTGCAGCGACTTGGCGAAGCGTCCGAGCGGTTCGTTGCCGAGACCGTGCTCCATGACGATCGCACGCCACTTGGCCCAGGTGACTTCCGAGATGTTGGCCGGGTCGCCGTGCAGCGGAGCGCCGCCGGTCGGAGCCGACGTCCAATCGCCCACGGCATCGCGGGCCGCGTCTTCGAGACGCTCTTGTTCAAGTTCGTCGCTGTGCAGGGCTCGGTCGAGCAACCGCAGCAACGAGTGCATTTTCTTTTGGCCGATGCCCGGCGTCGCCGCCAGCGAGTCGAACGACGTTCGCAGCAGGTCGCCGAGGGGGCGGTGCATCAAGGCTCGCGGCAGGCGACGATCGGCCGGCAAGGCCCAGAATGCGAGGGGGTTCTTGAGCCGCGTGGCGTAGCGATCGGTGAGCAGCAGGCCGCGAATCTTTTCGAAGCGACCGGCGAGCTCATAGTGTTGGGTGCGAGCGTTGGCGGAGTGCTTAATCATTTTTAGTCCTGCCCATTAATCCGGCATGTGAGTAGCGCAATTACGCAGCCGCCTGACACAAGTCTTTATCTGGTAATTGCTTCTAGTGCGATTCATGACATAGGCAACAAGCGTGCCAAAAAATGAATAACGGCTTGCGCCGCCCGAAATCTAGCAATCGCGGATTCATGAAAGGCTGGCTAGGAAGTGGATACACCGAAGGTGAAATTCGTATCCAAAGTGCTACAATGTGGGCGTTTACGACGACAAAACGTCGCGGCCGTTCACATTCCACGGCCGCGAAAGAATTTGTTGCGGAAAATCCCACCCTACCTACGCTCCTGCCTTTGGAGGTTGCATATGCCGCTCGATCGTCGCGCATTTGTTCAAGGTTCACTAGCCGCGGGCATGGTGATCGGCTCCGCAACCTATAACAAACCGGTCCGGGCCAAGGCCGTCAGCCCGAACGAAAAGATCGTCGTCGGCGTGATGGGCCTTAGCCGCGGCAAGTCGCTCGTCAACACGTTCGCGTCGAGTCCCAATGCGATCGTCGAATATGTCTGCGACGTCGATAAGCGGCGCATCCCGGCTTCGACGAGCCTGACGACGAAGGTCGGCGGCAATACCCCGCAGGAAGTAACCGACTTCCGCCGCATCTTGGACGACAAGAAGGTCGACGCGCTCGTCGTCGCCGCGCCGGACCACTGGCACGTCCCGGCGA
This sequence comes from Planctomicrobium piriforme, assembly GCA_945877965.1. GTDB lineage: Bacteria > Planctomycetota > Planctomycetia > Pirellulales > PNKZ01 > CAMCTH01. The sequence goes on from CAMCTH010000209.1 coordinate 2,724, forward strand.
CGATCCTGGCCTGCAACGCGGGCAAGCACGTCTACTGCGAAAAGCCGGCGAGCCACAACGCCCAAGAAGGCGAATGGGTGATCGAGTCGGCACGGAAGCACAACCGCACCGTGCAACTCGGCACGCAGCGCCGCAGCGAGCCGTCGTTCATCGAAGCGATCGGCAAACTCCACGCCGGCGCGATCGGCAAGATTTTGCAGGCACGCGGCACGTATTTCAATCCACGTCCTTCGATCGGCCTCGGCAAGCCGGCTCCGGTGCCGGCCGAGTTGGATTTCTCGCTGTGGCAAGGCCCCGCGCCGGAGCGCGAGTATCGCGACAATCTGATCCACTACAATTGGCATTGGTTCTGGCACTGGGGAACCGCCGAACTCGGCAACAACGGCGTCCACCTGATCGACATCGCCCGTTGGGGTCTGAACGTCGAACACCCGACGACGGTCACCTGCGCCGGCGGTCGGTATCGCTATCAAGACGACCAAGAAACGCCCGACACGACCGTGACGACGTTCGACTTCGGCGGTCAGCAGATCGTTTGGGAACAGCGGAGCTTCTATCGCCCGATCCCGGCCGATCAGGCGTTGCACGAAGTGACGTTCTACGGCGAGACCGGCACGCTAGGCGTCGGTCGCACGAAGTGGGCGATCTATGATTTGGGCGGCAAGGTGATCGAAGAAGCAACGCACGAGTCGGGCGATCTGCCGCATATCGAGAACTTTATCTCGTCGATTCGTGAGTCGAAGAAACCAAACGCCGACATCGAAATCGGCGTCCGCAGCACGCAACTCTGCCATCTCGGCAACATGGCTTGGCGCACGGGTAAGACGCTGCATATCGACCCGAAGACGCACAAACCGACCGACGCCGACGCCCTGGCCCTCTGGGGGCGCGAATATCGCGAAGGCTGGAAGCCGCAAGTCTAAGACGCGGCATGAATTATCCGCAGTAAACAAAAAAGCGAGCGGCGGGAGTCATCCCCGCCGCTCGCTTGGGTTTTAGCGGTCCATTGCGAAGCGTCGTTACTGCTTCTCAGCCAGTTGGTGCTTCAGCACATCCATGCGCTCCGTCAGGATCTCGCATTGACGTTCGAGCGCCTTCTTCGACTTCCGTACATGATCGAGAATCTTTTCGCCGTTGCTGACGATCGTCTGCGACCAAGTGTAGATTTCATCGAGCGACTTGGCCCGTTTGGCGGTTTCCAGGATCGCTTCGTCGATCTCGGCGAAGTCGACGTGCATCGCTTCGCTACTCTTCACGGCCCGCGAGCAGAGTGCTTTGGCCAACGTCAGGCCCGCCTTGAGAAACAGATCGCTTTGCGGATCTTCGGGATCCCAGACGCAATAGACGTCGTCGCCGTAACGAGCCAGCGGGTCGACTCCCGCCGGGGCCGTTTTCTTCGAGAAGACGAACAGGCCGACCTGCGCGCCGCGGTTCTTGCGCCCCTCTTCAATTTCGAGTCGCGCCTTCTTCAGATCGCAGCTTTGCTCTTCTTTCGCTTCGATACAAATCTTCCCGCCGGCCGCGGCTCCGTCGTGACCGAGCTCGATCAGCACGTCCCCCTTCTTGCAGTTTTTAATCTGGCCGGTTGAAGCACCGGTGAACTCGGCGACGTCTCCGGCCGGCTGACAAACGTGTTGCACGAATTCGAATACGGCCGTTTCAAACGCCGCGCCGTGCCGCGTGCTGTGCGCTTCGTTTCGCTTCGTCGAGAGGGCCGCAACCGCGACTTTGACTTCTTCTTGGAACTTCTGATTCGACTCGGCCTGATTGTTGAGCATGCTCACGAGTTCGCGTTTCAGCCGCGAAAGGGCTGATTTTTCATCATCGAGCGTCAGGTTGCCGTGGATCGTGTCCCCCGCCGACTTGAGCATTTTTGTTAGTTGCGAGAGGGTCGATTGTTCGTTGTCGCTCGAAAACTCTTCCGAGATTTTGCGCTGAGCCTCGGTCACTTTCGTCATCAATCGGTTCAAAGCCGAACCGTCTTCGGTGAGATTAAATTCCTTGACGACCGCTTCGATTTTCCCCTGCAAGTTTTCGGTGAGTTGCCCCTGCTTGGTCGTGATTTCCTGCAATAGCCGCGTCAGCGCGCCGTCTTTGTTGTTGAGCGAAAACTGGTTCAGCACCGCTTCGCGCTGCGCTTCGAGTTGTTGGCCGAACGTTGCCTTCAACGCCGACAATAACCCTTCGGACTCGGTCGGGCTCAACTGCTTCATCAACGGGCTCGTCGGGCCGAAGTGGTTCGCCAACGTTTTGCCCAGCAGCGAGTCGTCGGGCCCGATCTGGCGTCGCAGCACGGTTTCCAACTCGCCGCCGCCGCGGATCAACCGTTCGACCCGCTCGTGGAACTTGCCATCTTGCGGATTGAAATAGCCGTGCAGCGATTCGCCGAGCCGCTGCTGCACTTGGCCCGCATGCTCGCGGAGTTGGCTTTGCAGCGTGACGAGCATCTTCTCGCACTCGCCGCGGACCGCTTGAACGTCGATCTGCCCGCGGGCCTGTCCCAAAGCGAGCACGCCGATCCGTAGGGCCTTAAGCGCATAGGCGTCGCGATCGGGCCCCTCGTCGCATTGGGCCAACGCCGCGACCGTCTCTGGATCGTCGACCGCAAGCTTCAACACAATCGATTCGGGCAAACTGTGGCGAGACGGACGGCGTTCCTCGACTCCCGGCAGCGGCAGCGTATTAGCCACGGGCGGACTCCTTTCCCGGACTGTATGCAGTAGGCAGAGGGCAGCAGGCAGTTCGGACTGCCTGCTGGACATGTGTTCAATATGGCGACGTCGCGCCGAGAGTTCAAGCGGGCTCTTAAACTAAGGCTTCGGCCGGGCATTTACTGCCTACCGCCTGCTGCCCTCTGCCAACTCCTACCCCGCCGTATCCCAGCTTCGCAGTTGCCCGAGCAACTCTTCCCAGGCCGGGGTCGTGTGCGGAATGCGGTCGGCCAACGATGCAGGCTCGGCGGCTCGGCGATTTGTCTTTGCCAGCACACGGCGGACTTCGTCTTCGAGGGCCGACAGCCAGGCCGGAACGTCGAGGCCCGCACCGGTCGGATTGTCGGTGAACTCGCGCAGTTCCTGTTCGAGCAACGAGAAGGCGGTCTGCGATGCTTCGTCTTGGAACTCGGTCACCGCCGGTCGGATTAACGCCCGGAGACGATCGACGGCCAGCGGACGCACGAAACGTTCACTCAACCGATCCGCGATCGTCGGCAGGCGAACGCCGTGCTTCCGCATCAGTTCGTCCAACTGCGCGAGATGCCAATCGGCCGCCTCTTGCGTTCGTTCGGTCAGCGCACGTCGCCAGAGTTCGGCGGTCGCCGACTTGTGGCGACGAACGAGCACCTCATGCACCATCAGCACGGGGCGGAGATTCCACGCGAACCGTTCGTAGGCGGTCCGCAGTCGCAGGAAATCGAGCAGCACATAGAGCAGTTCGCCGTGGTCCGATTGCGTCGTCGTGCTGTTGTAGTCTTTGAACTCGGCGTAGTTTTCAATCAGCGTTTCGATGACGATCGTCAGCAGTTCGGCCGCTTCGCGTTTGGGAATCTTGACGTCGAGATCGTCGAGCAGTTGGAACCGCGGCTCGGCATCTTCGTCTTCTTTCAGCCGGCCGAGCCAGTCTTCGACCTTCTGATAGAGCACGGCCCGGAGGTTACCGAGGTTCAAAAACTTCGGCGTGAACAGGTCCTTGCCATAGTCGCGGACGAACGCCGTTAGGGCATCCCAACGCTTCTTTTCGCCGGCTTTTTCCAACGACGACAAACGCAACGAACGGGCATGTGCATTCCAGCGACGCAGCAACCCTTCGGTCAGCAGTTGCAGCCCTTCAAAGAGCTCACTCGATTGCGGCTCTTCTTCGATCTCGGGTCGGCGCGATGCAGCCTCGACCGAGTCGATGAGCGATTGAGCGCAGGCGTCGAAGCCGAGTTGAAACAGACGATCGAACTCGGTGACGGCCCCTTCGCCGGCCGGACGATGACGTTCCATGTGCTGGATGACGCCGATCAGCCGACAAGTTTCGGCCGGCAATCCGGCGCGAGGCAACGTTTGCAGCAACAGCGACGCGGCCGACTGCACGCTCTGCGCGGCGACGATGTCGCGCGGTCGTCCTCCTTTGGAAAGGGGGACGTACAGAATCGGCTGCTCGTTCATCAGGGCCCGCAGCCGCGGCGCGAGCTCGTAGAGCCGCGCTCGATCGCCGCTGCGCAGGGCCTGCACGACGTCGATGAAGCGGGCTTCCCATTCGGCGGGGGTGGAGCCCTCGGGCATCGTGCCGGCCGCAGCGGCCAGCAGGCGGGCGGCATCGATGGTTTCGACGCAGGTGACGATGATCCGTCCCAGGAGTTCGTCGCGAACCTGGCGGCGGCGATCGTATTCGACCAGCGCCGCCGGAGTGCCGCGCGGAGCGGGGAGCGGAAAGGTTTCGACTTCGTCCAACAGTCGAAGCAAGCCGTCGCGAGTCGTTGCCGCTTGTTGCGACCAGACCGCCATCCGCTCGCGATCGCCGGTCGTTTCCGTGTCGATGCCGACGGCGACAGTCTTCCAGAGTTTCGCAATCGTTTCGAGCAACGTCAGGCGCAGGATCAGCCGTCGGGCTTCTCCTTCGAGTTCAAACTCCGTGGCATCGTCGTCGCCCGAGAGGGTATTCCCTTCATTGCCGTCGCGGGTGCTATCGCGGAAGACGACGTCTTCGTAGGCGGCACCGAACAGATCGCCGCCGCTCTCTTCTTCGTCCTCTTCAGGGAGCGGATCTTCTTCGGCCGGCTTGGGTTTCTTCGGCTTGCCGGTTTTGAGCTCGAAGCGGGGCGGTTGCCAGAGATCGTCGGCGTTCGCTTCAAAGTAATCGAAGAACTTGCCGAGCAGGTCCCAACGTCGTCGTCCGCCGGCGGTCGTCGTTTCGGCCGTCGCGTCGGTCGAGTTGAGGACTTCGTTGAGCCAGCGTTGTGTCAGCGT
>CAMCTH010000210.1 GCA_945877965.1 Planctomicrobium piriforme
TTCGCGACGGCTCCCACCGCGAGAACGTAACGCTCGCCATGTCCGCCTCCTCTCGGTAGCCCGTTCGGGCCGATCTCGAATAGATCGGTGCGACCGGATTTATCTCAGAGGCGTGCGTCGCGTTGTGGTGCGGTCGCTAACGGGGGCGCTATCCTTGCGCTCCATCACGGCGGTTTTTTACGCCGGCACATCGAATGAATCGTGGCGCCCAACGGAAGCCACTGTTTCCGGCTTCGCGTTGCTACGCCGGACTCGTTCGATTAGCGGCGGTATAAGTACCGGATCCTCCGTGCGGAATCAATTGCAACTTCCGGGCCACGCGAAGTTGCTCGCCCCTCTAATTTCATTATCGAACGTCGACAAGAGACGTGATAACTCCGACTTAGGAAAACATGTGGCGGAGATGAGCATTCCGTCGTGAATCGGCTGACGCGGCGCGCTGCTCGCCGCACGCGCAATCGATCGCCGGACATTGCAGCAGTTGAGAAAGCCGCCGCGTGTGGCGCGAAACAGCAAGCGATGTCGCGGAGCTACACGGTGAGCTGAAGGTTACTACCGAGATCCAGACGGCCGACTAGTCTAGCCAGTCTTTATCTTGCAGGCGTGCCGGCACTCGGCTTTTACTTGGAAACCACCAGATCGGACGTCGTTTTAGCCTTTAGCAATGCTTCAGTCGAAACGTAGCGTTGATTCAAGGTGAATGCCCAAGGGGTGCCGGACTTCGACCGTAAATCGTTCGGAATGGGGCCCGGTAGCTGCAATGTGTCCGGCGAATCGGGGGCTGACAACAGCATGATCTTGCGGAACTCTCCTTCCGCAACGCGACCGTCCTCGATCAGCCGCGTGACTAATTTCCCAAGAGGGCCGGTTCCTCCGCGCTTGATCTCGACGTCGTCATGCGGCTCAAGGATTCTTGGGATCAGAGGATAAATTTGTCCCTTCGAGTAAAAACCGATGCGACTGACGTGCTGGAAGCTGCGATTAACTTGGCAGACATAAGCGTGAATATCGTGATACTCCGGCCAAGCCTTGCGGGCCGCGACGATGACCACGTCGGATTCGCCGGCAATGAGGCCTTCGTCGAGAAGCATGCTCTGGAGCTCGCGCAACAAGAATGCTTCGCGTTCGGAGACGACGGTATATTTGTCGTCGAGCAATTCGTCGATTGCCTGATCCATCGCGGTAAATGAGGTCCATACGACACGATCGTCGATGCCGTCGAGCACCGCCGGTTGGACTTCGTCGGGCGTGATGACCAAGAGCCTCGCGGTCTGATCGGCAATTCTTGGGAGTTGCAACAGATGGTCTTGGATTTGACCCAGATACACGGCATTGCGATCTATTTTTGTCTCGATCAGAATGCGACAGTTCGCTTGAATTAGGGCGTCAGGAACACTTTTCCCACCCTTGGCTATCTGGTTCTCGAAGCGGACTAACTCAAATTCTGACTGTCCGAGTAGGGCTCCGAGTAGTCGCTCCATTCGATCCAGCGAGAGCGAGCGGAGAACGGCCAGAAATGAAGCCGTTACACGGTTCTCACCCGTTGAGTAGGTGGAGAAGATGCTGTTCATGGCTGTTTTCTCAGGTTTCGAGCGGAGCTCGCCGAGTCGCCTTAACAATGCGACGATATGACCATTCTCGAACATCGCCGCGAGGTGGCCCTCGCTGAATTTTTCTTTCCGGATGTGGGTTGTGAACAACTTCCGGATCGTCTCGATGTTGGCTGAGTTGAGTTTTTCTGGCGAGTTAACATAAGCCGTCGCAGTTTCCTGCCAATCCGGCCAGTTGAACTTCGAGTCGATCCAACCTTGCTCATGAAGTGTTGTTTGAAAATCAATAACTCGCTGACTGAGTTCGAACGACGGCAGTGAATGCGATCCTCCGGATTGAGTCGTAATTGTTATACCGGAGTTTTCGTTCCAAGTTCCAACTGAGAACCCATCGGCTTCGAACTGGTCAAGAAAGGAAAGAACCGTGTCGATCCGTTTAATGCGAGTCATCGTACTGCTTCGAGATGATTTGGCAGACTCTGGAACGCCGACTAGTCGAGCCAGTCTTTATCTTGCAGGCGTGCCGGCACGTATTCTTCCGTGACGTAGCTGATGTCTTTCGAGATCAGAGACTCGACTTCCAGCTTGAAGCCTTGGCCGAGCATGGTCTGGATCTCCTTCTGCCACGGCTTCTTGTCCTTAAACCACGGGTACTCGGCGATCTGCTTGGCGCGCTTGATGTCCTGGTCGTTGAGGTTGATTTTGACGCTGTTCGAGAGCTTGCAGCGGTCGAAATCCTTGCTCCGCAGGCCGATGTACTTCGCCTCGGGGATCCCCATCCGGACGCTTTCGAACGCCAGGTTGATCGAGCCCTGCTTGAGGACGCTGTAGATGTAGTACCCCCAAGGATCGTTATCTAAGAGGCAATAGACCGGCAGTTTGAGCTCGTTGTGCAGGCGATGCAGGAGCCGGCGGACGCCGCGGGGGGGCTGGCCGCCGCCGTGGCTGACGATGCAGTTGTGCTTCTTCCAGAATTTGTCCTCGGCGAAGCGCCGCCAGACCGTGTCCTTTTCGACGTGCAGGATGAAGTCGGCTTTGCAGTCTTTGAACTGGATGACGTCGGGCTCGCAGATCGACGGAATGCTATATCCGGCACTCCCCATTCGGGTGCAATCGATCGTGTCGCCGTTGTCGATGAACGTGATCGGCCCCACCAAGTTGCCGCGGTTGCTGGCGTACAGATGCATCTCTTCGCGGAGCGAGTCGAGCGTCACTTCGACGTCTTCGATCACCGAGTCGGAGTCTTCCTGATCCTCAAAAGTCTCTTCCTTCGTTCCTTCGATCGTGTGCTTGAGCATGTAGTACAGACCCCGCAAGCTCGTGGTTTTGCCTTGCTCGATGAGTCGTTTGCAGCCGCTGCTGATGAGCAGCGTTTGCATGTACGACTTGGCCTGCGAGAGGTTGAAGAGCTCGCGGCGATTCGTGCCGCCCCCCATTTCGAGAAACCGCTTCGTCTTATTGAAGCGAACGTTCGAGAGCGAACGGCTCGGGACGTCGAGGTGCGGCGCGCGACCGCTATCGGCGCAGGTCGCCACATCGTCGGCGACGCGCCGCAGCGAGGTAAGCGTCTTCTTGTCTTTCACGCTGACGTTCACCGGCGCGCCGCCGGATTTGGAGGAAGCAGGTTTCTTGGCCATGACGGTTCCGTGTCGTTGAAAGTGTTTTTGAGAAGGTTGATCGCGCGCCTGCGGCTCGCGGCTAACTCTTTTTCTTTTTGGGTTTCTTAGCGGACGATGCGCTGCTCGTGGAGCCTTCGACGGTTCCACCGGTTGCGGCGGGAAGCGGCTCATCGTGTTTCACGATCAGCACGTTTTCGCCGAAGTCGGCTTCTTCTTCGTCGACGAACTTGCCGCTCTCGTCGATCTTCTTGTCGGCGACCTCGGTCTTGCGCTTGGCGACTTTGAGCAGCGCGTCGTAAAGCTTATTGCGATCGCGGCCGTTGATCTCGTTCACGGCCGTCGCGACTTCGCCGAGATAGCGGAGGAACACGTTGCGGCGTTCCCCTTCTTGGCGGACTTTCAAGCGCTTGCGGACGAACATCGAGAGCTTGCGGCCGACGGCTTGCAGGCCGAGGCGAATCTCTTTTTGAATCTCGGGATACGACGCGACCGCCTCTTTCGACTCACTGGTGAACGGCACCCAGACGCTCGCCACATGGACCATCACCGTCACCGGTCCGCTCGGCAGACCGCCGCGCGATTGCGTCAGCCCGTAGGCGCGCCAGTTGGTGTTCATGATCATCTGCGTGATGGCGCACGCGCCGGGCTGGAACTGCAGCGGCACGCGATTGGCGAACCGCATGACGTTCATCGTCTGCCCTTCTTCCAGGTTCACGTTCCGCATCGCTTCGTGCAGCTTGACGATTTCTTCTTTCTTCAACTTGCCGGGGCTGGCGCGCGTGCCGAAGCCGGCTTCGGTCAGAATCTTGTCGGCCGCGTCGCCGCCGATGCCGCTGAAGCCGTTGATTAAGAACTGTCGCAGCGTCCGGGCGTCGGTCTCGTTGAGCATTTCGTTCAGCGCTTCGAACGAAATCTTCACCGCTTGCGACGAGCCGCCGTAGGCGAGCGCGCACTCGATCAGGAACGGATTGCCGCGATAGACCGACGGCGGCCGCGTTTCGGCGACGTAGAACTCCGCCGGCACGACGTGATGCAAGCCTTGCAGCAGTTTTTGCACGCCGATGGGGCAGACGCAGTCGGTCGACGGCGGCGGAATCTTCGCGTTCTGCAGGGCTTTATAGAGATTCTCGCTGTCGTTGCGGCCGATCCGGCCCGGGTTGGCGCGGGTGCTCAGCTTGGCCGCTTCGCACACGTCGCCCGCCTTCGACGAACTGACGCGCGAGAAACTGCTGGTCAGAAACTGCGAGAGGGTTGTCGCCTTCGTCGACTGCAACATCGTCACCAAGTTGCCGAGTTCGATGCCGTATGGATGCGGCAGAATCTCTTTCGGCTCCGGCGGCAGCACGTCGACGGCGCGAGCGTAGTGATACTCTTTGCCGTCGGGGTCCTTGTAATGGATCGTGACGTGCGGATTCGCGATGGCCGTCTGTTCCAAGTAGTCGTCGACGCTGCCGCGGCCGCGTTGGTACTTCGCTTCCAGTTCGATCGTCACGCGGGTGCCGTGCGGCGTCTCGACCCATTCCAGGCCGCGCTTCTCGACGAATTTTTCGTATTCGGCACCTGGCTTCGGCAGGTCTTCGCCTTCGCCTTTGCCATTGAGGATCTCGGGCTTGTTCTTTTTGGTGTCGATTTGCAGTTCGAAGTAGTGGGCCGGCTTCTTCGGATCGTGCCGCGACACGATCTTCACCGGGCGGCCCGTCGTCAGCACGCCGTACATGCCGGCCGCGCTGATGCCGATCCCTTGCTGACCGCGACTCATCCGGAGGCGATGGAACTTGGAGCCGTAGAGGAGCTTGCCGAAGATGTTCGGGATCTGCGCCTTCACGATGCCCGGGCCGTTGTCTTGGATGCCGGCCTTGTAGCGATTGTCGCCGGTCACTTCGATGTGGACCCAAATCTCGGGGAGGATGCCGGCCTCTTCGCAGGCGTCGAGCGAGTTGTCGACCGCTTCTTTGACGGTCGTCAGCAGCGCCTTGCGCGGATTGTCGAAGCCGAGCAGGTGCCGGTTCTTGGCGAAGAACTCGCTGACCGAAATGTCGCGCTGGCCCTCGGCCATCTTCTCGGCGGTGGCGCGGCGCTTCGGGGCCTTCGCCGGGGCAGCGTGGCCGTTCGTGGCGGACTTATCTTCCGCTTGCTCCTCGGGCTCGGCGACGGCGACCGCTTCGTCTTCCGCGTCCTCGTGTTTCGACGACTTTTCGGCTGACTTAGGGGCCGACTTCTTCGCAGGCGTGCGTTTCAAAACAGACTCCTCCATGACCGGGCGATGCGAAGTTGGATAAAGTGCGGCGAGTATAACGCGAAAAACCCCATCTTCCCAAGCCCTCTTACCGGTGTGAGACGAGTCCCCAGGCGACTCGGCGAACTTCTCCGGCCTTGCGGCCCCTAGCGGTTATTCTGCGACTGCCGCGAAGTTTGATCACGACCGGCTGCGACGGTCGATGACGGTGGCAGGGGAAAGTTCCTTCACGATCGAGGGTCGGCGGCCGCGATGCAAGCAGGCCGCACCTCGCTCGTGCGACGGGTCGCAAACATTCTGCGAGTGAGATAAGCCATGTTGAAAAAGCTGACGCGGACGATGTTGCCGATCATGATCGCCTTCGGAGCGTGCCTCGCCGGCGATTCGGCCGAGGCGGGGGGCTTCGGCCGACGCAACGTCGCCGGACCGGAGATCTATCCGTCGCCGCATCCGGTACCGGCTTGGGTCGGCGTCACGCCGCTGACCTATCAACCGCTCTACCCGCACGAATTTTTGCACAAGCACTACGACGTCTATCGTCGCTACGACAACGGTCGTCGGATCATTCCGTCGAACACGACCCGCGCGTTGTACTGGTAAATTAAGTCGAGCGACTCCGACGACGAGCCGCTTCGTAGTTAATAAGGAAACGGACGATGAAAGCGACCTGGATGCGGCGCTGCGTGACGGCGGCGGTGATTTGCGTGCTGGCGGTTCCCGCAATGGTCGAAGCTCGCGGCTTCGGCACTCGCCGTGCGTCAAGCGGCTACATCGACCGCAACTATTACGATCCGCAATGGGCCGGCGCGCCGCACTCGCTGATCGTCCCGCCGAACAGCCGGCGTCATGTCGAGTACCAGCAGGGCGTCGGCAGCGCAATGCTCCAGCGAATCGGTCCCGGCTACCCGTCCGGCATCGAAGGCCCTTACCGACAGAGCCCCACGTTTCCGTATAGCACGAACCAGATGGGCGTCTACTACCTCCGCGGCCCACGGTAAGCTCGACGACGTTCGCGTCGTCTAACGCCGAATCGCCCGGACGCTAACAGAATCCTAATCCGCGCCGGGCATATTCTGTTTGCTCGTCGTCGGTCGCTCCGACGACGTTGGGCCCGACGTCGCGCCGCTTTCGGCCTCGCGTCGGATCTCCGAGCGACGGAGTCGGCGGCGATGCGGTTAGTCTGTGTCGAAGAGACGGAAGAACTCGTTCAAGTCAAAACGGTCGGGCAGATCGCGCCGTCGTCGGCCGATCAACTGCGCGATCCGTTCCTAGAGCTGTTCGGCCCGCAGATTTTTCATCGCCGCGTCGAGCTCGATCTCTCCGAGTCCGACTTCATCAGTTCGAGCGGCATTGGCTGGCTGCTGCAGGCGAACAAACGGTTCGAGCAGCACGGCGGCAAGCTGACGCTCCACTCGATCCCTAAAGCGATCGAGCAGGTGCTGCGAATCATGCGCCTGCAATCGGTGCTGCATGGCGTTTAAGACTTTCCGACGCGTTGCTCGTCGGCCGTTCCGTTCATCGGGCTCAGGTAACTTGATCATGGCCTCTCCGGACGTCGTTGAATTTCAGAGTGTTGAGTCGCAAAGCGTCGTCGCCGTCGAGGACAATCCCGATGCGGCCGTGCGGTACTTCGTCGAAGAGGCGGTCGCGATTCGCGCCAGCGATCTCTTCTTCACCAGCGAAGCGACCGGCGTGCGCGTGCAAGTGCGGCACATGAGCGCCATGCGAACGTTGCAGACGTTGAGCCTGACCGACGGTCGCCGCTGCATGAACTTCATCAAGACGGCGGCCGGCATGGACCTGTCGGAGCGGCGTCGTCCGGCCGACGGTCGTTGGATTTTCTACAGCCCCGACGGCGCTCGCCGCGATCTCCGGATCAACACGATTCCGACGTTGCACGGCGAGGACTTTTCGCTTCGCTTGCTCGGCCGAAGCCAGGCCGGCGGCGGGTTGAACGATCTCGGCCTCTCGCGCAAGCAACTCCAAGAATTGCAGTTGATGCTTCGCACCCCCGGCGGCCTCATCTTGGTGACCGGCCCGACCGGCGCGGGCAAAACGACGACGCTCTACGGCTGTCTGCATCACCTGAACGACGGCGTCAAAAAGCTGAACACGATCGAAGACCCGATCGAATGCGAGATCACCGGCGTCCGGCAATCGCAGGTCGATCTGGCGATTGGGCTCGACTTTCCCGACCTGTTGCGCAGCGTGCTGCGTCAGGCTCCCGACGTGATCCTGATCGGCGAAATCCGCGACGCCGTT
>CAMCTH010000211.1 GCA_945877965.1 Planctomicrobium piriforme
CGTCGGTCTGTATTGGCACTTCGTCGACTTGGTGTGGATATTCCTCTTCCCGATCTTGTACTTGTTCTGATTGCAGAGATCCCCGGGGCAACCGTCCCGCCGCTTGGCACGAACCGCGACTTATCTCGTTTAAGAAGACAACCTCATGACCGATCACGGACATTCACACGACTCGCACGGTCACGGCACGCCCGAGCATGAGTCTTCGCAACACGGCGGTCACGACGACATGAGCCATCACGTCCGTCAGTACATCAAGGTGTTCGTCGCCTTGTGCGTGCTGACGACGTTGTCGTTCTTCACGTATTCCGACTTCTTTCAAAACACATTCCCGCCCGCCGTCGGCTGGGCGTTCATGATGTGCGTCTCGTGCAGCAAGGCGCTGCTAGTCATGATGTTCTTCATGCACTTGAAGGACGAAGCCGACTGGAAGTACGTCCTCACCATCCCGGCGTCGATCATGTCGGTCTTCCTAGCGCTGGCTTTGGTCCCCGACATCGGCATGCGAATCGAAGGCGGCTACGGTTACGGCTACTCGGAATCGCGATTCGCCAACATCGCCACCCCGGCGACGCAAAAGGCGTTGGAAGAAGCCAGCTTGCCCGACGGCACGCACGGCGCAGCGCATGGAAGCGAGAAGGGGCCCGCCGCCGGCGGCTCGCACTAGTTCTCCCTTTCGTTCGCACGCGCATCATGAGTTCGCCCGCCGTCGACATCCGCCGCGTCACGCATCGCTACGGCTCGCGGACGGCGCTCGACGATGTTTCGTTCACCGTGGCCGAAGGCGAAATCTTCGGCCTGCTCGGTCCCAACGGCGGCGGCAAGACCACGCTGTTTCGCCTGCTGTCGACGCTGATCCCGCTGCAGCCGGATGCATTGCGACCGAGCGAGATCGAAGTCCTCGGCCTGAGCGTCGCCCGGCAAACGCACGAAGTTCGCCGACAAATCGGCGTCGTTTTCCAAGCGCCGAGCCTCGATAAGAAATTAACCGTCGCCGAGAACCTTCGGCATCAAGGCCGGCTCTACGGTCTGACCGGCGCGACGTTGCAAACACGCGCCGACGAAATGCTCGAACGCCTGAGCCTGAGCGACCGGCGCGATGAGCGGTGCGAAACGCTCTCGGGCGGACTGCGTCGCCGCGTCGAGTTGGCCAAGGGACTGCTGCACAATCCGCGGGTGCTGATCCTCGACGAGCCGAGCACGGGGCTCGATCCCGGCGCGCGTGCCGATCTGTGGGACTACCTCCGCACGATTCGTCGCGAGCAAGGAGTGACGATCGTCCTAACGACGCACTTGCTCGAAGAGGCCGATAAGGCCGACCGACTCGCGATTCTCGATCAGGGAAAACTCGTGGCGTTAGATACTCCGGACCGACTGCGGGCCGAGGTCGGCGGCGATACGCTGACGATCGAAGCCGACGATGTCGACGGACTCGCCGAGCGAATCCGCAATCGCTTCGGCGGCGACGTGCAAACGCTCGACGGTCGCGTTCGTTTGGAACGGCCCGACGGTCACCGCCTCGTCGCTCAACTGGTCGAAGCGTTCCCCGGCGAAGTTCGCTCGGTGATGCTCGGCAAGCCGACGCTCGAAGATGTGTTCATCGCCCGGACCGGCCGACGATTCGTTTCCGCCGAAGAGCGCGAGGCCGTCCCGATGCGCGGCGCCGCCGTCGTGGGAGGTCGCCGATGAGCATCATCGCTCCCGCCGCTAAGTCGTCGCCCGTCGCTACGGCGCAAGATCGTCCGTGGGCCGTCGTCGGGACGTTGGCGCAGCGCGAACTCGTGCGGTTTTTTCGGCAGCGGAACCGCGTCGTCGGCGCGATCGGCCAGCCGATCATCCTCTGGTTTCTGTTCGGCGCGGGACTCGGACCGTCGTTTCGGTTGCCCGGTGCCGGAAGCGACGGCATCAGCTATCGCGAGTTCTTCTTCCCCGGAACGATGGCGTTGATTCTGCTGTTCACCGCCATCTTCACCACGATCTCGATCATCGAAGATCGCCGCGAGGGGTTCTTGCAGTCGGTCCTCGTCGCCCCGATTTCGCGCTGGAGTTTGGTGCTGGGCAAGTTGCTCGGCGGTTCGTTGATCGCGCTCATCCAAGCGATGGTCTTCTTCGCGCTCGGAGCGACGCTCGATCTGACTTACTCGCCGCTGATGATCGCGGGCGTGATCTCGTTCGCGTTTCTGTCCGCCTTCGCCCTGACGGCGCTCGGCTTTTTGATCGCCTGGCGGATGGATTCGACGCAAGGCTTTCATGCCGTGATGAGCGTCTTTCTGCTGCCGATGTGGCTGCTGTCGGGCTCGTTCTTTCCAGCGGAGGGGACGCTGCGATATGTAATGTGGATCAACCCGATGACGTACATGACGGCCGGCCTGCGGCATCTGACGTACCTCGGCAGCGATCGGGCCGCGTTGCTGCCGCCGCACTTGCCGAGCCTGACGACTTGCTGGATCGTCACGTTCTTGTTCGCCGTTTTGTTGTTCGCCGCCGACTGCCGGATGGCCGCTCGCCGCACGACCGGAGATTTGTTATGAGCTTGGGAACGAAATTCTTTTTGTCGGCGTTGCTGCTCGCCGTCGGCGCCTACGCCGGATTCACCGGCTTTCGGATTTGGCAGAAAGCCAACACCGAAGTCTTCGATCCGAAGCGCTCGTTGAACATGACGCCCGAACGACCACTGGCCGATTTTCAATTCACCGAGCGGAGCGGCAAGAACGTTCGCTTGACCGATCTCGCGGGCAAGATCGTCGTCGTTAACTTCTTCTTCGCGACCTGCCCTGGCTCCTGCCGCCAGTTCACCAGCACGATCGCCGGCCTGCAGGAAGATTTCAAGAACGACGCCGACGTGCGGTTCGTGAGCGTCACGGTCGACCCGGCCAAGGACACGCCCGAGAGTTTGAAGAAATACGCCGCCGACTACGGGGCCGACGCCGATCGCTGGTGGTTCGTCACCGCACCGTTGGCGGAGACGCAAGAGTTGGGCCGCTCGCTGAAAGTGACCGTGCTCGGCATGAATCACACCGACGAGATGATTCTGATCGATCGCAACGGCGTCATCCGCGGGACTTACGATCACAAAGACCCGCAGAAGTTGGCGAAGTTCAAAACGGATTTGCGTTCGCTGTTGAAGGAACAACCCTCAACGAATCGCGACGCGGAGTAGCCCTCTCGATCGTTGCGGGCCTTTGCCCGCGGCGATTTGCTCAACTTACACACCATCATGAATTATCGCGATCTGCCGACGCTCAACGCCGCTCTCAACGCACTCGCCACGGTGCTGTTGATCGTCGGCTATGCGCTGATCAAACAACGCCGCGAAACGGCGCATAAGCGGACGATGCTGGCCGCGTTCGGCGTCAGCGTTGTGTTCTTGGTGAGCTATCTGACTTACCATTACACGGCAGGACATGTGAAGTTCGCCGGCCCGGACTACGTCCGCATCCCGTATTACGCCCTTCTCATCTCGCATGTGCTGCTGGCGGCGGCGGTGCCGGTACTTGCGATCGGTACGATCTACCACGGTTTACGCGATCAGCGAGCCAAACATCGGGCCTGGGCCCGTTGGACGTTTCCGATTTGGCTCTACGTATCCATTACGGGCGTCGTGATTTACGCGTTGCTCTATCATGTCTACCCGTCGCGATAACCGATGCCTACAATACGGAAAGTCCCAAGAAGAGGTTTCGCCATGATTCGTAGCTTTGCCAAATCTGGGTTGCTCGCCGCCGCGCTGCTTAGCGGGGTTGGCTTAGCGTCCGCGCCGACGACGGCCGTGGCTTGTCCGGGCTGCAAAGAGGCCACTTCGGAACAGGGTGCCAATCTGGCTCGCGGCTACTCCTACAGCATCCTCTTCATGATGCCGTTGCCGTTCATCATCCTCGGCTCGTTCGGCGGCTACGTGTACTACACGGTCCGCAATCGCGACGCCGAATCGAAGTCGCAGCAGTAGTCGCTCGACGCACGCCGCGCGAATCGACGAGAGCCGTTCTACGAGTCGTTCGCGTCGGCGTCCCAGAATTGATCCATGCTCAGCCACAGGCTGCGCGCGTAGCGAAAGAACGCCAGCGGGAAGAGGACGCAGAACGCGAGCGTGCCCCACAGCAACGGTTGATCTCGGCCGTGCCCCGTCGCGACGGCCGTCACATAGACGATCGTGACAAAGGTCGCCGTTAGGCCATAGTTGATATAGATCGAGCCAAGGTAGAAGCCCGGCTCGCGGCGAAGATCCAGCCCGCACTCGCTGCACTTGTCGTGCATCGTGAACCAGCCGGCGAACAGTCGCCCCCGACCGCAGCGCGGACAGCGTAGTCGCAAGGCACGGACGATTCGGCCGACGAAACCCAAGGGGGGCGGGGAGATCATGATCTGGGTTCTGTTTCCGAGCGGTGCGAAAAGCAAATTCGGATCATTAGTCTCCCCCATTCATACCTAAGTTTCGGGGGGTTACAATCGCCCCAGCGGGTGCGGGCCTCGAAAAGTCTCGCCGGCTCGCGTTCTCTTTTCTCTAGCAGGTTGGAAGTTCATGACGCTGTCGATTCGCTCACCTTTCCGCACTCTCGTCGGAGTTGCGCAGTTAATACTCCTGCTCGGATTCGTCGCGGTCGCCGATGGCGCCGACAACGACGATTACAAACCGAAGCCGCTGCCGGCCGGCGCTGAATCGTTCTCGCACAAGCAATACCTCGAAGGGTTTTCCGCCTACTGTCGAACACAGACCGGCACCTATGCCGAACTCACGCAAGACCCGTCCGAGTTGCACGCCGACGGCCTACGGTTGTTCGAAGAACAGTTCCAACACAAACCGGAATACTATTTCGTCCGCGATCCGAAGCAACTCGACGAGCAAGCGAAATCGTTGCGTAAGCGGGGCTCGCGCGACACTTGGTTATCGATCGCCGAGGCGGCGTCGGCTCGGGTTCACGGCCGAATCAGCGAACTCGGCAAGACGATCGTGCCGCGACTTTTCGCCGCCGCCGCCGACAAACGGAACCCGCCGTACATTCGCTATCGGGCTCGCGTCGAAGTGCTGCTCTATGCCAAGGCGATGAATCAGTTTCTCCCGTACATTCAAAAGCACAACGCCACGGCGATCACGGCACTGACGGCCTGGCTGGCCGACGCCGATCCGCACGGGCTCGAAGCTCGCTATGCCTGGGACCTGACGCGTCCCCAATTCAAAGCCGTGCCCGGCAGCGAACAAATTCGCTTTGCCGCCGCATTGGCGAAACAAAAGGTCGATCCGTGGCTGATCGCCATGGCGCTAGGAGAAGGGCAGTACAACGCCGCCTGGGACTTCCTCAATCGCAACCTCACCTCAGGCACCGAAGACGAACGGATGGCGAAGTTCAAGGCCATGTTGCCGAAGGGGGTCGCCGAGTTGACGAAGGCCTACGAGTTGCAGCCGCAGTTTCCCGAGCCGGGCGAATCGTTGATCTTGATTGCCGGGCAGAATGACGCCGGCAAGTCGACGCGAGAATGGTTCGATCTCTGTGCGGCCGGGCAATTTGATTATCACCCGATTTATCTCAGCTACATGACGTCGCTACGTCCCCGTTGGGGCGGCGACTATCATCAGATGCACGACTTTGCCCAAGAGTGCATCAAGACCGATCGCTGGGACACCGACGTCCCCTACATGCTCTTGCTGATGGTCAACTCCACGTACGTCGACGACTCGAACAACGAAATGCTCCGCGTCGGCGGCGTGTATGACGACGTGGAGAAATGCCTAGAGCACTTTTATACCCATCGCCCGCTAAGCACCTACGGGTCGCCGTTCTTCGCGGAGCGCGAGACCCGTATGTGGCACATCGGCTCGGCCATTGCCGCCAATCGCTTCGACGCGGCTCGCAAGCAGCTCGATCAGCTCGAAGATCATCGTCCGCCGCTGGGAATGTACGGTGCGTTCCGCGTCCGTTACCCGGACGACACCTCGATGACCTATGCCATGACCGGACCGGCCAAGGCCGAGACGTCGCGCATCAATGAATTGCTCGTCGACCAAGTCCGCTACGATCCTGCCGTCACCGTCGAAGCCCGCGAGTTGCTGGCGAAGGCCCGCACGCTCGATCCGCATGTTCAATCGCAGTGGTACTTCCGGCATTGGGAGAACGTACTCGAGACGGAAGAAAAGTTCGTCGCCGGCGAAAAGATCGAATTGCGCTTCGAGCCCGATCTGATCGGGCTCCGCCAGTTAGGCGGCAATTGGGACCGCGAGAGCGACCGGAGCATCGTCGGTGAAATCACCGATCCGAACGTGGAGTTGCGGCTGTCGACCGTTGCGCGATTTCGCCATCCTTATGAACTCTCACTGACGATGGAGACGGTCGAGAACGACTCTTGGGGTTGGCGACACTCGCTGGAGTTGGGCTACTATCCGTCGTCCGACTACGAAGATTTTCATGGGATGGCGATGTACCACGACCCCCGCTTTCAAACGCTCCAGATCCGCGGCTTTCTGGAGCGGTACCGACTGCGCGACGACGGCGCCTCGCGCCGGCGGATCGACGTCGAGACGAGGCCGGGGCATACGACGATGGTCACGAACGGCAATCTCAACTGGCTCGGCGAGATCGAAGACTACGATCCGTCGGGGCCGGTGATGTTCGGCACGATGAATCTGGGCGACCCGCATCGCGGCAAGTTGCGCATCAAGGACGTCGTCATTCGCCGTATCGACCGCGCTGCGCCGCCGTCGGACCCCGCTGCACGCTTAGCTTATTGCGAGCAGATTCTCAAAACCGAGCCGGACAATATCATCGCGCTGACGCTGCAAGGTCGCGCACAATACGCGTTGCAGCAATACGAGGCGGCTTTAACGACGAGTCGCCGTTTGTTCCAACTCTTGCCCGATAGCGAAGCCGCGAAATTGCTGGAGGCTCGCTGCTTGATCCAACTCAAACGTCCGCGCGAGGCGGAGACGCTACTGGTCGAGTACTTGCCGAAGGCGCAAGACGGCCTCAATCTGCGTCTGAAATTGGCCGAGATTTACACGACGCTCGGCGGCGAGGAATTGCGCGACCCGAAGAAAGCGATCGCGCAGATCCTCATCGCGCGTAAGGCCTTCAACATCGACCTTGCTCAGAATCGGCAATTCGCCGTTATTTTATCGAACTGCGAGCAGTACGATGCAGCCCTCTCTTTCGCCAAACGGATGGACGAACTAGCCGGGCCGAGCGTAAAACCGAGTGTCGCGGAATTCATCAAAGAGTTGCAAAAGCGAGTGCCGTACGTACCGGGACCGGACGAAGTCCAGTAAAAGGCAGTATCTACGGGACGCACAGACCGCAACGACACGACGAGCGCTAGCCGGGAGTTTTCAGCGATGCAGCGATTAGGACGGAGCTTGCAGATGGCCGCGCTCATCGGGTTGCCGCTGTCGATTCCGTTACAACTCGTCGGACAAATCGACCTGAGACAGATGCTGGCGCTGATGGCCGCGTCGCTTTGCTTGTTTTACATCGGTCGGCTGGTCGAGGGGTACGCGCGCTCCGCATGACGCCGCCGCAGTTGCTTTGCACAACAGCATGTGATCGACAAGCCGCGCATCTCGACGAAAACCGCTTGACGCGGGGAACCCGCAGCGGAGATCGGTCGAATTCGCTTTTCCTCGTGCGGACGAAATCCCTATACTAGCCGGGT
>CAMCTH010000212.1 GCA_945877965.1 Planctomicrobium piriforme
AACCTATGCTATGCCGCTTCTTTGCGAGACGATTTGCGCGGCGTTGGCATCTCGTCGATTCCTTCGTCGCAGACGAGTTGCACGATCTCTTGGCCCAGGGCGTCGATCTCGACGATGAGTTGATCGACGCGGCTGACGAAGAACAGATAGAGCGTGAGGGCCGGGATCGCGACGGTCAGGCCGGCCGCCGTCGTAATCAAGGCCTCGCTGATGCCGCCGGCGAGCAGTTCGGGCCGGCCCATCGCCGCGCTCCCGGAAATGTCGTTGAAGGCGCGAATCATGCCGAACACGGTGCCGAGCAGACCGAGCAGCGGGCTGATCGTCGAGACGCCGTTGAAGACGCGGAGATAGCGACGCAACGAATTGACGGTCCGCTCGCCGGCGTCGAGCACCGCTTGTTCTACTTCGACGGCGGGCTTGCCCCATTTGCGAATCGCGGCGGCAAAGACGTCGGCGACGGGGCTGCCGTCTTCTTGGCACAGCGTGAGGGCCCGCTCGCGATCGAGTTGCCCTTCGCGAACTTGGTGCAAGAACCGTTTGACGAACGGACGCGGAATGACCCGACCGCGACGGAGCGTGAGCAAGCGTTCAAAGACGAAGACCGTCATCAGGACGGAGCAGAAGCCGATCGGGATCATCAGGACGCCGCCGGCGCGGATGACGTCCCACATGTTCTTCGAAGGAATGACCGGTGCGGCGTTCTCGGCTTCGACGAAGCCCGGCGCGGCGGCGGGTTCGGGAGCTTGACCTCGAACGACCGTCGTGGCGACGAAGGCGAGCATCACGCACATCGCCGTCGCGGCGACGAAGTAACGAAGCTTATTGATGCGGTGCCGCCGTTTGCGGCGAGTCGCAGAGGGAAGCAGTTGAGTCGATTTAGCGGTCATGGCGGTTACTTTCGTTGAGCGGCGGCCGGGGCCGAGGCTTGGCGCAGACAAGCGTCGCGGCGCGAGCGAGCCTCGGCGGCGAACGGCGAGTCGGCGAAGTCGCGGAGCAGAGTTTCGTAGGCAAGCCGAGCGTCGGCCGGGCGTTGCAGTTGTTCACAGCATTTGCCCGACTGCAACTGCGCGGCCGCCTGCCAGTGCGGATGAGCGTGTTCGCCGACTTGGGCGTACTCGACGAGCGCCGCGGCATAACGACGTTGCAAGAAGTGCGTCTCGGCGGTCATGTACTGGGCGAGGGCCGCGACTTCGGTTCCCTTGGCGTTCGATGAAGCGAGCACGCGGCTGAACGCCTCGCGGGCGTCTTTCATTTCGGCGCGAGCCAGATGAGCCCGACCGCGAAGATAGTCGAACTCATAGTTCCGCGGCCAGTCGGTGAGTTGTGTTTGGGCTTCTGCGGCGATGGTCAGCACCGCGGCCCAGTCGCGATCTTGCGCGAGGGCTTGCACGCGGGCGAGCCATGCCGTCGGCACGAGTTCACGATCGAGATCGCCCCGTTCGATCACCGCGGCAAACTGCTTCGCGGCTGAAACCCATTCGCCCTCTGCCGAGGCGATCTCGGCTAGGCGGTACGCGGCATAGGGGGCGAGTTCGTGCTGCGGATGATCGACGGTGAATTGTTCGAACGCGGCGGCGGCGAGCTTCAGGTCTCCGGCGACCAAGGCTTCGTCGGCTGCTGCGACTTGCAACGAACCGGCCAAGACGCGGAGCGTCGGATCGTCGGCCGAATTGGAATCGGCTTGCAACGGTGTTAGTACAGTGCGCGCTTCGCGAACGCGGCCGAGTTGCAGCAGCGACGCCGTTTGCAACGTCGCGACCCGTGCGGCCGCTGGGTCGTCGGGATAGCAGGCCGTGAAGTAAGCCGCGGCGATTTCGGCTTGATCGAATTGGCCCGTCGAGTAGGCCGCTTCGCTCAGATAGTGCCAGGCGCGCGGTGCTGCGATGTGCTGCGGCTGAGCGTCGAGGAACGTCGTGAGAGACTTCATGGCGCGGTCAAAGTCGCGAGCGAGATAAGCTGCTTCGCCGCAGCGAAATTGGGCGGCGGTGACGATCACTGCGTCGGTCGCTGATTGAAGCACCGTTTCAAAAGTTTCGGCCGCCGCGGCATGTTTACCGTCGCGCAGCAGCGCTTCGGCGAGAAAGAACCGGGCTTGCTCGACCCGCGGATCGTCCGCCTTCTCGGCGATGAAACTGCGAAAGCCCTCGGCCGCCGTAGACCATTTGCCATCGCGAAACGCCGCGGCCGCCGCTTCATAAGCGTCCGTCGGCATCGTTTGCGACTCGGATTGCTTCGCAGCCGCCGGCGGCGCGTTTAGCGGCGTCAGCGGAGCGTCTTCGCTCCACGCCGGATGCGCGCACGCAATCGCCGCGACGAACGTCGCGGCGATGCATGTGGGGCGATAAGTTGCGGATCGTTTTCGCATCGCACTTTCGAGCTGCGATCGACACGGTCCGACCGAAGGACGACTTGTCGGATCGCGTTAGTGAACGTGGTCCGGGGTCGTGTTCGGATCGCAGGTGCCGACCATATGCAAGTGGTTGTGGTCGATGTAGATGACTTGGCGCGAGTCTTCGTCGGTCGTCGAGTACGGGACCGGCCAGCCGACCCGCGTCGTTTCCGAGTAGTAGATCGTGCACTTGTAGTGAGCATGGTGCAGCTGAGCGGGGCCGATGAGCGGATAGACCCGCGGCGGATCGACGTAGTCGGCGATCGGCTCGATCACCATGCGAACGTTGTTGCGTTGACGTTCGAACAAGAGCGGCACGCCCCCTTCGACGGAGTCGGCCTTCTCCAGCGCCCGCATCACTTCGTCGGGGCTCGGCGGATCGAGGGCGACCGGAGCGCTGCCCGAGGTCACAGGGCCGAGGATCGGCACCTTGTTGTAACGCTCTTGGTTCCAGTAGTCGTCTTCGAACTTGTCTTGGAAGTACGGCGAGACCGGCATCGGCCACGGGAAGTGGATCGAGGGGCCGAGTTGCGTATTGAGCGGAAACATACAGCCGGTCGAACCGGCAAGCGTGACCGCCGCGAAGCAGCAGGCGATGAACAAAGAGCTGAACTTCATCGTCGAAAATCCTTTGTACGACGTGAGGCGACGGTCGCGGTGGCTAGATGCACCGACCGTTCGAACGAACGGGCCGATGCAATCTCACCGATCTAAAAGAACTATCGGTGTTAAGCTGCAACGAACTTGCGGGTTTTTCCGAGGATTCGTCGCCGGCCGTGCCGGCAGCCGCAATTGTTGCACGATCTGCATCGCTGAGTCGTCCCGACGATTGGCGGAACGAAGCCATTGAGTCATTGCGCTCGCGCGACGAAGCGATGCCGGCAAACAAAGCAGCCCCTGCGACGTGCGGGCGTCGCAGGGGCTGTTGGAAAGAGCAGAGTCGATCAGCAGGCTGATCCGACCTTACTTGCGGAACGTGCGGCAGTGGTCGTTGAAGTCCAAGAACCACCAGCCGTCTTTCCACTCGAGCGTGACTTTACGCCAGCCGAGCGGAACTTGCGGGTACGGATAGAACGGACCGATGTACGGCCAAGCGGCGGCCGAGTATTGGTTCGGATACGTCACGGCCGCATAGTTCGGGTGCGCGGCATAGCTCGGCCACGAGTAGCACGGCAGATGCGGCTGATCGTAGGCCACGCGTTGCGAGACGCCCGAAGGAGCGACGGCCGTCGGGATCGGCGCCCCGGTGTTCTGACGATTCATGGCGGCGTTGTTCGACACGCGTCGAACCGGTTGGGCCGCTTGCGGAGCGCGAGCGGCGGCCGGCAGCGGCGCCGGAGTCGGCATGCTCGCCATCTGCGGCGGCATCGGTTGCGACGACGAGCCGAAGACGGCCTCATCGCGGTTGACCGTCCGACGCGAGCTTTCGTTGTGCGCGGTCGGCTCGACGGCGAAGTCTTGCTTCGGCGTCGACTTGATTTCAAGATGGTTCTCGACTTCCTTCACGTACGGCAGGCTTTCAGCCATTTCGACGGCCGCTTCGGCTTGTTGCCGACTCGCGACGCGTCCCATCAGAAAGGCCCGGCCTTCTTCGAACTTCACCCCGATGCTGTAATCTTGCAGGCGGCCGCTGGCGCGAATCGCCTCGGCAACTTGCTTGGCGGTCTCGGCGTCATCGGCCAAGACCCACGTCGGCGAGAACGCGGCAATCGCGGCCAACGCCGTGGTCAAAAAGAAGCGTCGCATGTCAAAACTCCCCCTTCCCTGGAATGATCGTCATATGGTTCGGTCCGTCGTGTGAGCTCGAGCTTTGCTATGCGACGCGGAGTCGCGACAAATCTCGAACTGCGGGTCGACGACGGACGAAGCGGCGGCGAACCCGGCACGCGAAGCGGAGGCGCAAGACCTGCCGCAATCGAAGATGCCTTACTAATCATTTCGGTTGCGGTTTGTGCGGAAGGTAGGCTTTTTTCCAATTTTGCCGAAGCAATCGTCCGCGACGTGCCGGCAGCATCGTGGCAGCAACAACCGATGGCGCAACAAAACGTCCCCGCGCGGCGCGTGCGCCGGCGGGGACGTAGTTAGTTGCGAGATTCGTAGCGGACGGCGGCGTGGCGGTTAGCGACGCACGACGTTGGCCAACTCTTGTTCGAGCGCGGAGATGTGAACGTTGCGATTCACGACCTTGCCCGCAGCGTCGACGATGATGATCGTCGGCTGCATCAAGATCCCCATCTCGTTGGCGAGTTTGTTGTCCATGCCCCCTTCTTCGAAGAGGTTGATCCACGGCAACTTGTTTTGTTGCAGGTAGGCGTTCAGGTCAGCCTTGTTCACGTCAAGGCTGATGCCGACGATGTTGATCTCGCGAGCATACTTCGCCTGCGCTTGCTTCAGCATGGCGACGTCGCCGGCGGTCGTCACGCCGTTGCTGGCCCAGTAGATGACGACCGTCGGTTTGCCGGCGTACAT
The DNA here is from genome assembly GCA_945877965.1 of Planctomicrobium piriforme. Classification (GTDB taxonomy): domain Bacteria; phylum Planctomycetota; class Planctomycetia; order Pirellulales; family PNKZ01; genus CAMCTH01. Next base: position 4,859 of record CAMCTH010000212.1, read on the forward strand.
CTGCAGGCTGAACGCCTTTCCGTCGACCGTCGTGCCCGAGAGGGCCAGCGGCTTGCCGACCGAATCGAGACGACGGACGGCGCCGACGGCCTTCTTCGCAGCCTGCGACGTCGGGAATTGCGTGCTGATTTGCGTGAAATACTTCTTGGCGTCGTCTTCCTTGCCGGCATATTCCGAGTCGATCGCCAGATGCAGCAACGCTTCCGACGATTCCATCGCCGTCGGGAAAGCGGTCGTGAAGGCCCGCAGTCCTTCGAGCCAATTCGATTGTACCTTCGTGAAATCGGCCTTCGGATCGCTTTGGGCCAGAATGTACTCGGCCGTCATCGAGCTGAAGCGAGCATACGGAATGAGGTCCTTTTCCGTGCCGTCGGCGAGCTTCTTTTCGAGTTCTTTGACCCGCGCCAGGAACTCGGGATTCGTGCCGGTTTGAACGCCTTCGCTCAGCGTATCGATGAGTTGCCGCGTCCAGAGCACGCGATCTTCGGCTTCCTTCAGCGTCGGCAGCGCCTTTTCGATCAAGTCGGCCCGCTGTTTCTTGATCGTCGATAGCTCCGTGGCGGACGTCGCGGTCTGCAGCTTGGCGTCAAGGGCTTGCAGGTCGTCGAACGTCGTGGTGCTGATTTCGCCCGGCTTCCCCGGCGTGGTGCCGGCGATCGCCGAGACTCCGGCCGATGCGTTGAAGAACAGCGGATTGACCGCGACTTGATCGTCGCCGACCGGTGCCGGCACGTCGATTAAACGCCATACATCGCCGACGCGAATCATCGTGCCGATCTGCACCTGGCCGGTCTTGCCGCTCATTTCCATCATCGCGGCGACGTTCTCGTAAACCAGCAGATCCTTCGTCGTGCCGTTCGTTCCCGACGGCACGAGTCCGGGCCGCGAACCGCTGAAATTCAGCCATTTCGTCGACGTCGTGGCGACGGTCGCCAGCTTGGCGTCGCTCACCAGACCGGTGAAACGTTGTGGGGCCGAGGCCAGTTTTTCGCCGATCGTCGTCGTGTATTTTTCGCCCAGGCCGAGCGTCTTGAGTTCTTCGTCGGTCAGCAGCAGGCGGCGGAAGCGATTCGCGTCGCGATTGGCCATTGCTTGCACCGCTTCGGCACTCACCTCTTCGGCCGAAATCGATTTCCAAGTGTCGATCTTGCCGTCTTCGTCGGCGTCCATGCCCCAGCGACTGCCGGCGGTGTTGAGCCAGCGAAACTGGTCGGCCTTGCCGTTGGCGTTCGAGTCGACGTCGCGATAGACCTCGATGCCGTCGGCGTAATAGCTCCAGAGATCGACCGTGTTGTCGCCGTTCGTGTCGATGAAGCGACGGAGCGTCGAGCCGTCGACGTCCTTCACATGCCAGCCGCTGCTGGTCCCCTGCTTTTCGACGTCGATCGTGCACTTCGCGATCGCGTCGGCGGCCGGACGGTCGTATTCGACGTCCTTTTGCACCGGCACGAGGCCGAGTGCTTGCTCGACGCTCGGCGTGGCGGCCGAGGCGTTCGTGGCGCAAGCCAGCGGTGCCGCCAAGCAGCAGCCCCAAAGTAAGCGACGACCCGACTTGCGAAGCAACGAAGCGAGCGACATGTGCATACTCCTGCAGGGGAAGGCGGGCCCAAAGCGGCCCTCATGGCATTCTTCGGCCGTAACGATCGTGCGGCATGAGCCCGGCGGGCAAAGGTTGAGGGTCTTACGCGGCGAGAGTTTCTCCAGTTCACCCAATCGGAACCGCCGGCATCGCAGGCGGCCGGTTCACTCCCCCTAGACGGCCGCGATATGATGGAAGATATGGACGACCCGCGCATTTCCCACGACGACGATTCTGACGCGACGCAGTCCGCCGCAGCCGGCGAAGACGTTACCGCCGGCGAGACGGACTACGACGACGTTGCCGGCAGCGAGTCGGAGAGCTACGAAGTCGCGCCACTGCCTGAGACGTTCCGCGATGCCGGCTCGCCGGCTTATCGCGCCGAACCGGAGCCGATCACGACCGAGACGTACGCCCTGGGGCCCGAGGTTGATGCGGCGTCTTACTCCAGCGGCACCCAGAGCTGGCGCGAGGCGGCCGCCGGCGTGCAACGGCAGCGCGACGAGTTCGACGTGCTCGACGTGCCGCTGCCGGAACGGCGACCGAGTTGGGAAAATATGACGCGAATGCTTGAAAGCCGGACGCCGGCCGTCAAGCAAGTTCGCGCGGGTGCCGTGGAAGACCCGGCCCGCTTCACGCTGGGCACGTTGTTTCTGATCGTCACAGCCGCGTCGGTGGCGCTGGCGTTCGGCAGTCGTTTGCCGCGCGCGACGTTCGCCGGTGTGAGCGGTGCGGCAGCGTTCTTTACGCTATTCGCCGCCAAATGGATCCGCCGCGGCAGCGCAACGATGCAAATGGCCTGGTACGTCCTGCTCGGGATTTATGTTTTGGCATCGGTCTTCGCAGCGCTGGGCTTGTGATCTTGTGAGCTTCGCACTTTGAGCAGCGTCACCCGGCAACGACCTTGGGCAACATCCGTCCCAGCAACTCCATCGGCAGTCCGACGACGTTCGACTCGCTTCCCTCGACGATGTGCAGCCAATCGAATCCATCTTGGTACCCAAACGCGCCGGCTTTCCCTTCCCACAAGCCGGTCGCCAGGTAATCGGCGATCTGTTCGTCGCTCAGCGGATCCATCCGCAGCGTCGTCCGATCGACTTCCACTTGCGGCTCTCCTTCTGGAACGCGCCAGATGCAGAGTCCGCTATAGACCCGATGTTCGCGCCCCGAGAGCATCCGCAACATCGACTCGGCAT
>CAMCTH010000213.1 GCA_945877965.1 Planctomicrobium piriforme
AACCGCAGCATCTACGCCGATCAAGATCGTCTGCCGTACTTCGCACTGCATCCGCCGGTCTACTATAGCTACCCGGTGCCGCGGCCGTACGGTTATAGCCCGTTCGCCTACCCGGGCATCGTGCCGACTCCGGAGTTTCAAACCCAAGAGTCGGCCGTGCTGTTCAATCCGCACATGAACGAAGCCCCGGGCTCGAAGGCGACGACGCCCGCCCCGACGACGGCCCCGCAACTCCGTCCGCAGCAGTCGAAGACCACCGTCAAACCGTCGGCCGACCAAGTCGGTCGCGCGCCGCAACCGCTGCGAATCATGAATCCGTACGCCGGCGACGTGCGGGTCGTTTCCGGACGCTAGCACGCGGCCCGCATTGGTCTGGACCGAGCGAGCGATTTCGCTATCCTTACCTCGCATGGGGAGCAGATGTCCAGTTCGTCATGAACTTGGACGTCGGCTCCGTTCACGGAGGAAGTGCGTCTCGTCGAAAGGAATCGACGCAGGATGTGCCGGTTCGTAGTGTTCATGTTGCTGCTCGCGCTCGGCGGTTGTCGCAATCGGCCGACGCAGCTCGACCCGTTTCTTGGTAAGACGACGGTACCGCCGCCGCCGACCGGTAGCGTCGGCACGCAAGCACCGCTCGGCACGCAGTTTCCCGCCGCGCCGCCCAACTGGAACGCTCCGCCGACCAACACGCTTCCCGGCACGACGACGCCGGGGTCCGTGGCACCGGGAACTACGGCTCCCGCGCTCCCGCCGGGCGGCAGCTACACGCCGAGCGTGCCGTTCCCGCCGCCGCAAACCCTTTCCGGCGGCACCGCGCCTCCGCCGAATAACACGCCGTATCAATTCACCGGCGCAGGGAATTCAAACATCCGCGTCGTGCCCCCCGATCCGAACACGCGGTCGTCGTTCGGCACGCCGAACGGCGGCATCGACATCATGCAACTGCCGGTGAAAGGGCAGGGGAGCCGACCCGCAACGACTCCGCCCGGCACCGTCACCGGCGTGAGCAACACCACCACCACGACGCTGCCCGTGCAACCGTCGAGCTACGGCTTCGACGCCGGCTACTCACAACTGAGCGGCAAGCTCGAATACTCGCCGCACGACGGTCGCTGGCTGATCCGCTACGTTGCTCCCGAAAATCGACCCGATCGTTACGGCGGCGTGGCGATCCTCGTCCCGTCGGGCTCGATGGCCGGCTATCGCAACGGCGATTTCGTGACGGCGCAAGGCCGACTCGAAGCGGTCGGCAACGCCTCGCCGGTCTTTACCGCGTCGGGACTCTCCGCTCAACGGGCGACGCGCTGACGCGACGTCCGCATTGCAATTCCTTTCGCGTTCGAAAGACGACCCGGCATGGCGCTTCGGCTGTGGAACATCGCAACCGCCTGGCGAACCGATCTCGTCGGCCGTCATCGCCGAACCGTCGCCGCCATCAATGCGCTCGAATCAGAAGTTTCGCAACTCGACAACGACGCCCTCCGCACGGCGAGCTTGGCTCTGCGACATCGGGCTCGCAGCGGCGAAGCGCTCGACGCCTTGCTGCCCGAGGCGTTTGCCCTCGTTCGCGAGGCGACGCAACGGACGCTGCGGATGCGGCATTACGACGTGCAACTCCTCGCCGGCGCGGTGCTGCACGATCGGGCCGTCGCCGAAATGCAGACCGGCGAAGGGAAGACGCTCACCGCCGCCTTGCCGTTGTATTTGAATTCTCTGACGGGCCGCGGCGTGCAACTCGCGACGGCGAACGACTACTTGGCCGAGCGCGACGCCTCTCTCGTCCGACTCCCGCTGGCATTGCTCGGCACATCGACCGGCCTCATCACCGGAGCGATCAAGCCGTGCGACCGACGCCAGGCCTATCGCGCCGACGTCGTCTACGGGACCGTCAAGGAGTTCGGCTTCGACTTCTTGCGCGACCGCCTGCAGAGCGAACGACAACGATTCACCAATTTGCTGTCGACGCGCGAAACGGCAGTCGCGACGGAGCCGACGCAGCGACCGCCGCACTTTCTGCTCGTCGACGAGGCCGACGCCGCCTGCATCGATGAGGCCGACATGCCGCTGGTGATCGGGGCGGCCGACGATGCGGAAGGTTCCGTAGATGAGGTCGCCTATCGCTGGTGCGCCAAGCACGCCGAGCAGTTCGTCGAAGGGACGCACTATTTGCGTCTGCCGCCGTCGCGCCGCATCGAGTTGACCTTCGCCGGTCGTTCGCTCATTCGCGCTCTGCCGCGCTCGCCGGACGTCGATCGAATCGGCGTGACATCGCTCTATGAGTTCATCGAGCGCGCGTTACGCGCGCAGCTCGATTTTCATCGCGATCGCGATTACGTGATCATCGACGACGAAGTGCTGATCATCGATCCACAAACGGGCCGCGCTTCGCCGGGACGCCGTTGGCAAGACGGCTTGCACGAAGCGATCGAGGCTCGCGAGGGATTGCCGATTCGCTCCGGCGGCGGCCAAGCGGCGCAAGTGACCGTACAAAGATTCTTACTCCGCTATCCACGACTCGCCGGCATGACCGGGACAATCGCCGGAGCCGCACGCGAACTGCGCCGCGTCTACGATCTCCGCGTCGCTTCGATTCCGACGAATCGCCCCGCAAATCGGACGGCCCTGCCGACGAAGATTTTCGGCAACGCCGACGCCAAGGAAGAGGCCGTCCTCGCAGAGGTCCGTGAAATGCACACCGTAGGTCGGCCGCTACTGATAGGGACGCGCTCGATCGAAAAGAGCGACCGACTCGCTGAGCGCTTGCGCAGCGAGGGGTTCGCCCCGCAGGTGCTCCATGCGCTGCATGCTCCTCGCGAGGCCGCGATCATCGCCGCCGCCGGACGTCGCGGCGCGATCACCGTCGCCACGAACATGGCCGGCCGCGGGACCGACATTCGCCTGGAAAAGGGGGTCGCCGAACTCAGCGGCCTGCACGTCGTTTGCACCGAACTCTACGATTCGCCGCGCCTCGATCGCCAGCAGATCGGTCGTGCCGCGCGACAAGGGGACCCCGGTTCGCACCGCACCTTCTTAGCCCTCGACGACGCCGTCTTGACCGAAGGCCTCACACCGGCGACGGCCGAACGGCTATGCCGACTTGGGGCCGGGAGCGAAAGCACTTTCGACGGCTATCTCCGCTACTTCACGCAAGCGCAGCGCAATTGCGAGGCGCGTCGAGCACGGCGTCGAGCGGTGTTGCTGCTGACGGAGACGGAGCATCGTCGAGCTTGCGAAGACCTCGGCATCGACCCGCATCTCGAAGCGGCGTAACTTCGTCACTTCGCCGAGCGATTGCGTCCCCCGCCGCCGAGGGCGCTGGTGAATCGGCGCAAGTAGCCGAGCAGCATCAGCACGCCGATCGCGGGCAGGATGAACTTCAAGCTTCGCGGTCCCGCTTTGAACATCATCGCGATCCCGCAGATCAGCGCGACGATGAACAGCAACGCGCCCGGTGCCGATTTAATCTCGGGAAAGGCAATCCACAGCACGGCCAACACCGGCAACATCCGCAGCGAGCCGGCGGCGAAGGCGGGATACTGCTCGCCGAGTTCCGGGGCGAGCACATACAACCACAGCGCCGTCACGGCGCAAAATAACGCCAGCCCGGCAATGAGAATGCGACGATGACGATCGGAGAGCATCGCGGGTAGGCCTAAATCCGATCGAGCGCATCGAGACGGCGCAACAACTCGGCCGCGTTTTTGTCGTCCCAATCGTCGGCCTTCGCGGGAAGCTCGCGCTGCACGACCGGGAAGTGAAGCGTACGCAGTTGCTCGACCGCCTTCGTCACCCGCGCCGCGCCGGCGAAGTCCTTCGCCGTGCCGATGATGAACGTCACCGGATTCGCCGGCTCGTTCTCGGCCGGAATGCCTGGAGGAACGGCGTTGATCGTCGCCACGCAACGAACGCGATCGCGGAACCGCGCCGCCGTGCGATAGGCGAAAACGCCCCCCTCTTCGTAGCCGATCAAGGCCGTACGGGCTGCATCGACCCGATAACTCTCGGCCGTGCGATCGATCACTTTCTGCAAGTACTCCACGTCGCGCGGCGCCCAATTTCCTTCGACCGCTTGCGGCACCAACAAGAGCCAATTCATATCGCGACAGCGACTCCGCCAGTTCTCGAGCGTCGTCTTGTCAGCGAAATCTCCCTTCGGATGAATCAGTACAGCCAGACCGCTCGGGACCGCTTCGTCGTACTGCGGCGGAACGTACAACTCGGCCGTATTCGGATACTCGGTGATCTTGAGCTTCACCGGCTTTGCAAGCTCGCCGTCTTTCGCGGGCTTGGCAAGCTCCGGCAGATCGGTAGGCTTCGTATCGGACTCGACGACCGGCGTGATCGTCGCCGTCTGCTTGGCGCCGTTCCGCGTGAACTCCCAATTAGACGGCTTGCCGGGATCAAGATCGGCCGCCGCGGCGCGGAGTTCATCGCGCGAGTGGACGTCGATCCCTTGCAACTTCGTGACGAGATCGCCCGCTTGCAGACCGGCCTGCGCGGCTGGCGAATCGGGATAGACATAGCGGACCGTCGCGCCGGGGCCGGGTTCGGTCGTTCGTTCGGCGAGCAGTCCAAAGAACGGTCGCTGATACGGTTCGAGTTTCTCGACCAACTTGAGCTCACGCTCCAAGGTCTCGGTGCCGCGGACGAAGGTCACCTTGAGCACGTCGCCGGCATATCGCCGATGCAACTGCTCCATCACCTGCGCTTGAACCTCGACAGGCCGACCGGCGATCGCCGTGATCCGATCCCCCGGACGAATGCCCGCGTCATAAGCCGGCGAGCCCGCGCGACACTTCGAGATGAGCGGCGGATCGGCGTATACGTTCGGGCCTTTGAAGCTGATGCCGAGCAAGCCCGACTTCAAGTTCTCGCCCGACTTGAGTCGCGGCAACACGCTCAAAATATGATCCAACGGCACGGCGAAACCGATGCCCGAGTCGTACCAATCGGCCCCGGCAATCTCTTCGCGTGCGTTCGGCGACAGGGGGACTAATACGCCGAGCACTCGGCCGCGAACGTCGACCAACGCTCCACCGTAGTTGGCGGAGGAAATTTTGGCGTCGGTCTGCACGGCCTTGCCCCAAATACGGTTCAATGCGCTGACGACGCCGACCGACAGGTTCGGCTGCGAGGCGTCGAACGAGCGGCCGATCGCGATCGACCATTGGCCGACCGTGAACTCCGCCTCGGGCGCCGACTTCGGCACCGGCAATTTTCGCGGAGCGTCGATTTTGAGCAGCACCCAATTCCGCGCTTCATCACGGGCGATCAGCTTGGCGGGGATCCGCGTGCCGTCGGCCAGCGCGACGATGATCGACGCCGGCTTGTGCGCGAAATTGAACGTGCTCGAGACGATGTAGCCGTCTTCGGAAACGATCAACCCGCTCGACGGCCCGGTTCCGACGAGCAACTCGCCGACGGTTTCGAGCCCGCCGATCGTTTCAATCGCGACGACGCTCGGAGCCGCTTCGGCCACGGCGGCGCGGAAGGCCGCTTCTTCGCGCAAGGCCAAATCGGCCGGCGGCGCGGCATGCAGATGAGACGAGGCAACGCAGAAAGCGCAAGCGACCAATAGCGACGTTCGTAATAAGTTCCGGTGCATCACGGCAGCTTACCTCCGAGCGGAGCGGCGGCAGGCGCGGTCGCGGCGCGGAGCGTCACTTCGATCAACTGTTGATCGCGGAGCAGCGTCAGCTTGACGGGATCGGCGTAATGAACCAGTTCCAACTCGTCGCGCACCGCGCGGCATGATTGCGTGAGCCGATTGTTCACGAACAGCACAAGATCGTCCGGGCGAATGTCGGCGGCCACGGCGGGATAGCCCGCCATGATCGCATCGACGAACGGCGGCGTTCTTTCCAACACGTCGGGAACGAGCACCAGTCCCAGCAGTTCCAACTTCAGCGGTCGCTCGGGCTTGTTCTGCTGCTGATCGGCGGTGCGGCGAACGTAGGTCCCCGCCCGAATCGATTCAGCCGTCGGCCCGAGTTCCGCCGTCGGGATGGCAAAGTTCAACCAGAGGTTCGATTCGGCGTGCCGCAACTCTTTGCCGATCATGCCGAGCAAGCGACCGCGGTAATCGACCAGCGCGCCGCCGGCCGAGCCGGGATTGTTCGTCATCGCATCGAGGACGTAGACCGGTCCGTCGTAAGGCGTTTGAAACACGCCGCGACGGGCGTTCATTTTTGTTTTAGCCCCGACGATGCCGTGCAGCACGCTGGCCGCTTCGTCGCCGACCGCCACACCGTACAAATTGCTGAAGGCCAGAACTCGCGCGCCGGCCTCAGCTTCGGCCGGGGCGGCAAGCGAGAAGAACGGCAACTCGGTCGCGTCGATCTTCATCACCGCCAGTTCCAGCCGCGGGTCGGCGGCGACCAACTTAGCATCGAAGCGGCGACCGTCGTCGAGCGTCGCGGTCACGTAGTCGGTGTCGAGCACGTAGCTCCAAACCGTCAGAATGTGCCCCTCGGCCGAGAACAGAAAGCCACTTTGGTACGGTTCCAAGCCTTTGTAACCGCCGGCACCGTGGATCTTGACGATCTTCGGCTGCACGTCGCGAATCACCTGATCCAACTCCCCGGCGACGGCGAGCGACGGCAGGGTTAGCGCCGAAAGCGCGAACGTCGCAGGCAAAGCCGCGATTAAAAACATCAATGACCGACGGAAAACTCGCGTCACGGCTTCACCTCGTCTGCAAAATTCCATTCCGTCGGATGCATCACTGCATAAACCGAGTCGCCGTGTCGCACTTCGATCATGCTCGGCAACCAGCGCCCGCCTTGTTCGCGATATTCTAAGAACCGGAGTTCGCAGGGATCGAGCGCGTCGTCAAGTTGCATTTCGACCGCCGCGAGATCGCCGGTCCGCGGATCGGCGAAGTATCGACAGGCCACACCGGCGTACCGACCGAACAACACGTCGTACACGCCGTCCGATCCCGGCAGCGCGAACGTTCCCAAATAAGTCAGGTCGCCGAACTTCGACGGCCCGAGCGTGAGCAGGCGTCGCCACACGCTGAGAGCCGCCAGTAATCCGCCGGTCCCTTCAGGTTCGACGGCCGCCGTTAAATCGCCCGCCAACGGCAAGGCCGCGGTCCCCGAAGGGAGCTTGTATTCGACGCGGACATCGTTAATCACTAGTTCGACCGTCGTCTTGGCCCCGGCCGCTCCGCCGGCGAACTGCTCGCCTTGGATCTTCCAGCCGCCGGTCGCCGTCGTCAGATCGGCACGGCTCGTCATCGCCCGCCACACCCGATCGCGTTCCAATTCGTTGAAGTAGTAGTTCGAGTAGCCGCTTCGCTCCTTGAAATGCTTCGCCACGATCTCGGGGATCTGCGGCTTGGCGGTCAGCGTATCGGCGTTGCCGAACGGCAGGCGGAACTTCGGCTTCTCGGCCGGCTCTTCTGGTTTCGAGCCGTCCTTCGGCTCATCGTCTTTGGGGTTCGGATCATCGGGCTTCGGCGGGAGCGGCATCTTCTCCGGCTTCGGTTTATCCTTACCGCGCATTTTCTCAAGCAGCTCTTCCGGATTGTGCACGCCGGCCAAGCGAACGTGCACGGCATGCGACATGCCGCGGCTGCGGAACGTCATCGGTACGCGATAGCCTTGCGGGAA
>CAMCTH010000214.1 GCA_945877965.1 Planctomicrobium piriforme
AGCTGGTTGCGACGCTTCGCCATCACGCGACTGAAGCGACACCCCAGGAAAGAAAGTATCCGCGGCAAGATGCAAATCGCCGGCTGGAACTCCGACTTCCTGGCCGAAGTCCTGACAGGCAAAGACGTTTGATGTGCGCTGGCCGTGGCTGATGCCCCCTTCGTGGACCCAGGTCTTATGTCGACGGAAGGGCGTGTTCGACGTACTAGAGAAGCCGGGACCTAAGCACAAATAGGTGGCTGCACTGCCGGGCGCGGCCGTCGGATCGTGGCCGCCGTTTCGCACCATGATTTCGGCGCTGGCTCCGTTATCGGAAGCGAAAAAGATCAGCGTATTCTCGTAGGCCCCCATCTTCTGGAGTTGTTCGAGCAGGCGACCGATCTCTCGATCCATCCGGTCGACCATGGCGGCATGGATCGCCATCTTCGTCGCCTGAAAACGCCGCTGTTCCTCGGTCAACTCCGTCCACGGCAGCGGGCGATTGATCTCGCCTGAGCTGAGTTTCTTTAGCGCATCGGGAAAATGATACGGCGGCCCCACGTCGGGTTCGAGCTTCGACAGCGTCGTCGTCAGCAGCCCCAGTTCTTGTTGACGCGCGAAGCGGCGCTGCCGCATTTCGTCCCAGCCGTCGAGGTACTTGTCTCGATAGCGGGCGATGTCTTCCGGCAGTGCATGCAGCGGAAAGTGCGGTGCGATGAACGCTACGTACTGAAAGAACGGTCGATCGGAGTATTTCTCGGCGTGTTCCCGCAAACAGCCGATGGCGTGATCCGCGGTGTCGATGGTGGAATAGTAGCCCGACTCGTCGGCCGCCGGTTGGACCGGGACGTCGTCGATCGAGTTCCCTTTGGCCGTGAAGAAGTTGCCTTGGTTTCGCACATCCAATGAGCGATCAAAGCCGGCGGCGAGTACCTTACCGTCGATGTGCCACTTGCCGCTGTGATAACTGCGGTAGCCGTGCGGCTTGAGGAAGTCAGGAAGTAGGCGGGCCCATGACGGTCGAGTACCGCCGTTGCCGCCGCCTAACTCGGGAAGTGCATCACGATGAATCTGCTGGGCGTAGTAGCCCGTCATCAGCGCTCCCCGCGTCGGCCAGCACCGCGCCGTGTTATAGAACTGCGTGAAGCGAAGCCCGCCTGCGGCCAATCGGTCGAGGTTCGGCGTAGCAATCTCGCCGCCATAGCACGCTAGGTCTGAGTACCCCAGGTCATCCGCCAGAATGACGATGACGTTGGGCTTCCTCGCTGCCTGAACATCTGCGGTGAACAGGGGCCACGCCGTAAGATGAAGACCGAGGAATAACAGGACAAGGGTGCGGCAAACGCTCATGATTTTTTCTTCTTCGTCGGTTTAGCCTTCGCGCTCGCCGCCATAGGCCAGTTCGGATCATCGACGCGGGCGGACTTGAGTAGCGTCGCCGCTTTCGCGACGAGTTCCGGCTTCTTCGCCGCAAGATTGTTGGACTCAGCCGAGTCGGCGTTTAAGTCGTAGAGTTCGATCGCTGCCGACGGTTCGTTGCGGACGGCTTTCCAATCGGCGAAACGAACGGCTTGGATCGGACCTTTACCCTCGTGCAATTCCCAATAGAAGTAATCACGCTCGGGGGCGGCACCGCCTTTGAGAAAGGCGACCAACGACTTGCCGTCGGAATGGCAGGAGTCGGGGGTCGTCGCGCTGGCGAGTTCGGCGGCTGTGGGGAGAAAATCCCAAGAGGCCCAGGGCTCCTCGCTGACGCGACCGGCGGGCACGGTGCCCGGCCAACGGGCGATCGCGGCTTGACGCAAACCGCCCTCATACATGCTGCGTTTGTGGCCGCGCAGCTTGCCGCCCATGGACTGGTCGAAGAACTTACCGATCGGGGAGTTCTCTGCAAAGGACGATCCATTGTCGCCCATGAACATGACGAGGGTGTCGTCGTCGATTTTCATTTCTTGCAGCAGGGCGAGCAGCCCGCCCACGTCGCTATCGAGACGCGTAACCATCGCGGCGTAGCTCTTCTGCTGTGCCGTCCAGTCCTCGCGATTCGCATACTCACCCAGGTCGTCGATCTCGTAACTGCCGTGCGGCAGCGTGACGGCGTAAAACAAAAAGAACGGGTTCGTTTTCTGCTTTCGCACCCAGGCGAGCATTTCGTTTTGGATCAGGTTCTGAGCGTAAGTCTTCCGAGCGCGATTCGCATTCTCAGGGAGTTCGATCCGTTGCTCGTCGTTATCGAGCCAAGTGGGAAAGTAGCTGTGGGCATGAACCTGGCCGTTGTAGCCGTAGAAGTGGTCGAAACCTTTCTTCAACGGACTCCCGGTGGTATCAAACTGCCCCATGCCCCACTTGCCCATACAGGCCGTGGCGTAGCCCGCGGACTTGAGGATTTGCGCCACCGTGACCGTGGATTCGGGTAGCGGCAGTTGTCCTGCGCCGAACTTCGACTCGGCCGACTTGATCTCGCGATTTCCCCGCACGGGAGAGTGCCCCGTATGCAGACCGGTCATCACCGAGGTGCGCGAGGGAGCGCAAACGCTCGTGCCCGCATAGGCTTGATTGTAGCGGGTCCCCTCGGCAGCCATCCGGTCGAGATGCGGAGTCTTGATGAGCTTTTGTCCATAACAACCCAGGTCACCCTGCGCGAGATCGTCGCACAAAATGAAGATGATGTTGGGCTTTTCGGCGGCCGCGGCTCCAGTGGCCGCGCCCAGCAGACAGCAGGTGATCTGGAAGGCGAGTAGCGGTCTCATCGTACGTTCCTCATGGATGTCTTTTCGCTCATCGTAACTTGTGAAACGCGTGGGTGCGAACTGCCGGCCCGGCCCCCACTGTCATTCGCAGTTTTTGTTTCCACACCCTGGAGATTGCCTGCATGACATCACCGCTAAATGCCAAGTCACATCGACAACGACAGCCGCCGCCGTGAAGCGACAACGGCACTGCCCGCGGTATGGCGACGAAAACGAAAAACGGCGTATTTCTCGGCGGCAAAGGTCTGTCGAACGATGCGGGCATGCACGTCCCACTGATTGTGTCGGAGGTCGGCGTCAAGCCGGGGACGGAGGTCGGCGACCTCGTCGACTCGACCGATTTTTTTCCGACGATCTGCCGGAGGTGGTTGCAAGCGGTGCAGCTAACATGGTGAGAACTCGCGCATTGTAATACAGGATGCTGTGACACACCGCAGGGTAAGCAGCTTCGCGCGGTTACCCGTCATATGGCAAGCAGCAGGCATGACGGAACGAGGCCTCGTAGATAAGAAAGCCTCGGGTGAGTCCGGTCTCACCCGAGGCGAAACAATAGATCGATCTAGCCAACGATTTATACCCGCGGGATTTCAAAACCGGCACGAGCCTGACGCGAGAGCATGGCGGCCGCTTGGTCGTCTCCCTGGACTTTCTCGGCCTGCGGGTCCCACTTGATGACCCGCTTCAACCGCGCGGCAATGGCCGAGAGGTGGCAGGTGTTGAGCATCTGCGTATGAGTAAAGACATCGGATACCGGGAGGCCTCCCTCGCGGATGCAACGGTAGAAGTTGTCTTTGTGCCCTTCGAACGGTTTTCCCTTGTAGAGTTTCATCAGGTCTTCGGGCCCGAACTTACCGTCGTCCCATTTCTCGTCTATCGGCGCACCGGTAATCTTGCCGCGGTTGACGAACATCCGCCCTTTGGTCCCTTCGAACAGGATGCCGTTGTCGCCGCGACTGGTGAGGATCATCTCGACGCCGCCGGCGAACTTGCACTTCACGGCATAGTCGTGGCTGGTGTTGTAGCCGTCGTCGACCGTGGGATAGCCGTCCTTGAAGGGAACCGGATGGTTGGCGTCGGTGCCGTCGATTTCGATCGGTCCCTGGCCAGGCTTGTCGAACCCGAGGGCCCAGGTGGCTATGTCAACGTGATGGGCACCCCAGTCGGTGAACTTGCCGCCGGAGTACTCGTACCACCAGCGAAACTGATAGTGACAGCGTTTCTCGATGTAATCGACCTTGGGTGCCTGGCCGAGCCACATGTTCCAGTCGAGTTCCTTGGGAGGCTCAACCTTGGGGAAAGGACCGCCTTTGTCGCCGCCGCCGATTCCGCACGTCACCTTTTGAATGTCGCCCAACAAACCTTTCTGCACCATGTTCACGGCACGCAAGAATAAGTCCTTGGTACTCCGCTGTTGGGTACCGATGAAAAAGACTTTCTCCGGATGCTTCTTGCAGGCGTTGCGAATCAGCTGATTCTCTTCCAGCGTCAAAGTCAGCGGCTTCTGGCAAAAGACGTGCTTGCCGGCCTGCAACGCCTCGATAGCGATCTTCGTGTGCCAATGGTCGGTCGTAACGATGCTCACCACGTCGATGTCTTTGCGATCAAGCACTTTGCGGTAGTCGCCGTAAGCCTCGGCCTTACCCTTGCCGATGTCTTTGTCTTCCTTGGCCTTCTCCGAGCGGCGCGAATCGACGTCGCATACCGCTATGATGTCGCCGAACTTGGCATGGGCCTTCGCGTCGCCCGTCCCCATGCTACCGACGCCGATGCAACCGATTTGAGGGCGATCGCTCTTAGCATCGTTCGCGAAACACTTTTCATTCCACGAGAAGTAAGGGATCGCCGAACCGGCGGCGCCAACCGCAGCCGATTTCTGTAGAAAAGTACGACGTGTGACGGCCAATCGTTTCATCGCGAAAAGTCTCCGAAAGTTGATAGTCCAAGAAGATGCGAATTCTGCGAACACCCGCAGGAGAGAAATCTCCTTTAATTAGCCTGCCTAAAGGCAGGGTGGTCGGCTTTTCCCCCGGCGAGTAGAAACGCCAACAGGTCGAGGATTTGTTCTTTGTCTAGTGTGTTGAGCTGGCCGACGGGCATGATGGAAAGCGCGGAGGGATTCCGTGATTCGATCGAGCTCTTGGCGACCTTATGCTCCTTCGCCATCGGCGGTGCCGTGTAGAGCGTCACCGTCTCTCGATCCTCGGCCACGACGTTTCCGGCAAGTACGGATCCGTCCTCCAACTCGAGCGTGATCTTGCGATACTTTTCCTCGATGTTGCGCGAGGGTTCGAGAATCTCGTGTAACACGGCCTTCGGTTCACCCTTGTATTTCTTCACCACGTCGACCAAGTCGGGGCCGATGGCGACGCTCGGGCCGGCGGCATGGGCATGCGAGCCGCCGTGGCCATGGCTCGGCAAGAGCGAAACGTCGGCCGAGCCGAGCTTGTGACACTGCACGCAGGCCAAGGTCGTGAACAGTTGCTTGCCCCGGGCGAAGTTTCGTTTCTCGTTTACGCGTTTCAAGTCGTCGGCCAAGTCGGTGATTTTCCACTCGGTGACTTTCGTGACATGCTGCGGATTCTTGGCGAGGAAGCCTTTCAGATCGTCGGTCACGAACAGCGTGCCGCGCATCAGCAGGTGGTGCCCGGGGAAGGAGCAGATATACGGATACGCTCCTTCTTGGGTCGGGGCCGTGAACTCGATCGTCTCTTCCTGGCCGTGGTCGACCAGCTTGATCGACCAGAGAATGTCGTCGCTCTGGGGCACGAACCCGACTTCGAAGCCCCCTGCCCCGAGGCCGATCGCTTGCAACCCGACGTCGTCGGCTTTGCCGGGCTTCACGAGCAGGATGTTGTGCGGCATGTAATCCGGGTTCGCGAAGGTGAGCTTGATCTTCTTCCCAGGCTTCACGGTCAATTCTTTGACGTCGTACATCATCCGCTCGGGCAAGGTAGCGACGCGGATGGTCGTCAGCTCGGGCGTGTCGCTGAGGATGCCCGACTTCTTCGCTGCGAGTTCCGCTTCGGCGGCGATCACGCCGCCGCGATTGTTATTGTCCACGGTCGTCCAGAAGTGCTTCACCGTGGCGGCGGCGATGCGGGCATGCGGCTCCGGCGATTGCAGGAGCAACTGGTTGAGCAACCCGGTGTTCTTCACGTTGTGTTGCTGGTGCAGCCACAGCGCTTCGAGCAAGGAATGCGCGTCCTCTTTCTTCGTCGGATCGAATTTCCGCACCCATTTTTTCGTCGCGGCGATGACTTCCTTCGTGTTCCGCTCGCTCAACTCCACGCGGGTCCGATGACGAATGCCGTCGACGGGGGATTTCAAGTTTTCGAGCAGCGCGGGAATCGGCTCTCCGTCGATGGCGACCGGCTTCTGCAGCGACCGGCCCTTGGCCGTCATGCGGTAGATGCGGCCGTGCACGTGATCGCGATTCGGATCGCGCACGTTGTGCTGCATGTGGCCGATGATGACGTTGTGCCAGTCGCTGATGTACAGCGAACCGTCGGGCCCAAAGATCGCATCCGAGGGGCGGAAGTTTTTGTCGGCGCTCATCATCAGACCGCGCGACTTTTCTTCCGTCTTCGTGCCGTCGGCGTTCTCGCGAACAATCACTAACTCGTCGCCCGCGGGCTCGCCCCAAACGTTGCCCGTCTCGGGATTGCGTTCCAGATGGTAATGCTTGATGCCGAGGAAGCCGATCACGTTGCAGATGAGGAAATCGCCTTGCATTGATTCGGGGAAGTGCTCGCTGCTGACCACTTCGCTGGCGGTCACGGGACGAACTTCCTTCTTCAACAACTCCTGCATCTTGAAACCGGTTTTATCCGGACGGACTTGAAAGGCGCGGCCGCCGGTGCCGTCGGTGGCGTAGTGGTAGCCCCAACGGTCGAATGCGATGCCGTGCGGGTTCGGCGAGTTTGGGGCGTGCATTGCGATCGTGAACCGGCGCGGATCGAAGCGATACATCGCACTGGCCCCCGACTGGAGCGACGGGCCCCACGGATGCTCGTGGTTGTGCATCATGAAGACGCCGCTCTGCCAATAGATGCCGCCGTCGGGACCGTAGATGAGGTTATTCGCGCCGTGATGCGTGTCGGACGAGTCGACGCCTTGCAGCATGATGACGCGGACGTCGGCCACGTCGTCGCCGTCGGTGTCTTTCAAGAACAGAATTTCAGGCGTGCAGGTCACGATCACGCCGCCATTCCAGAATTCGAAACCGAGTGGGTTCTGCACCTTTGCGAACTCGGTCACGCGATCGGCCCGGCCGTCCTGGTCGTCGTCGTGCATGATGATCAGCGCGTCGGTCATCGGCTTGAGCGGCTCCCAAGTCGGATAGGTCGGCCAGACGGCGACCCAGAGACGCCCCTTCGTGTCGAACTGCACCTGCACCGGGTTGGCGAGCTGCGGAAATTTGGCTTCATCGGCGAATAAGCTGACCTCGAAGCCCTTTGCAACGGCCATGTGCTTGATGGCTTCTTCGCCGCTGATGTAGCTTAGCGTGCCTTCCTTCACGGCGCTTGAGCTCTTGCTCTTGCCACCCACGTTGGAAATGACTTCGACCGGCTTCGGCACGTTGCCGTCGTCGACCTGGACGTCCTTCCCGTTGGCGACGGCCCACACGCGAACGTCGCGATTCGCCGTCATCACGTCGAGCATCGACAGTTCATGCTGCAACACGACGGCATTGGTTTGATTGTTGGTGAAGGCCAACGTAGAGCGCCCGCCCCAGACGTCGTTGCCGTCCCGTGCGCGATAGCGATTGTTCCAAAAGAAGTCCTTGTCGCGCACTGCGGCGCGAAGCGATTCCAGCGATGACGTCGCGCTGACTTGCTTGCCAAGCAAGGCCCGCGCGATCACT
>CAMCTH010000215.1 GCA_945877965.1 Planctomicrobium piriforme
AAATACCATTCACCGACGATCTTGCCGTGCCGCACGACCAAGCCGGTCTTGGCCCCGCTCGCCTTGAGCAGCTTGCCGACCTCGTCGAGCTTCGCGGCATTCATTCCCGCGGCGGCAGGTTCCGACGTCGTCCACTCGGGCGTGGGCCAAGCCGACTCGCCGGCCCGCAATGTTCCGGCAGACATAACGAGAACCAGCGCGACGGACGCGAACAGGTGAAGCAGATTCATAAGGATAACTCCAGGCGAGGACGAGGAGGTTCAAGGCCGGAAACGAATCGCCAACGTAGACCGCCGCCCGGCGACGTGCAAGTCGCCGCTTGGTATCATCGAACCGTCGAAACTTTCCCTCCGTCTACCGTTCCATATGTCGCGACGCATCACTCACCATCACGCTTCGGTCCTCTTGTTGTTCGCCGTCCTCATAAGCGGCTGCAACACGAAGTCGCCGACATCTGGTTCAGCAACTGCCTCACCATCGGCCGCGAAGCTAACCATCGCGGCTGCCTCGGACTTGAAATTCGCCCTCGATGAAATCCTGGTCGACTTCCGCAAGAACGAGCCCGGTCTGAACGTGCAGGTCAGCTACGGTTCGTCGGGGCAGTTCTATTCGCAGTTGCTCAATCAAGCTCCGTTCGATCTCTATCTGTCGGCCGATCTCGACTACGTTCGCAAGCTCAACGAGGCCGGGAAGATCGTGCCCGGTAGCGAATTCCCATATGCCGAAGGCCGCATCGTCGTCTGGGTGCGCAGCGACTCGACGCTCGATCTCGCCGGCGACGGCACGAACGCACTCCAAGATCACGCGGTGAAAAAGATCGCCGTCGCGAATCCGCAGCACGCGCCGTACGGTCGCGCCGCCGTCGCCGCCCTTAAGCATTTCAATCTCTTCGACAAACTCGAAAGCAAACTCGTCTACGGCGAGAACATTGCGCAGACCGCACAGTTTGTCGAGTCGGGCGCCGCCGACGTCGGCATCATCGCCCTCTCGCTCGCGTCCGCGCCGGCCATGAAAGACAAAGGCCGCTTCGTCGCCGTCCCGCCGACCGCCCATCCGCCGCTATTGCAAGGCGGAGCCATTTTGAGTTGGGCCCAAGATCGCGCCGCCGCCGAACGATTGCGGGGCGTGCTCGTCGGTCCCGTCGGCCGTGCGGCGTTGCAAAAATACGGCTTCGTCGTGCCGGGAGAATGATGCGTGGATTGGCAAGCGGTTCAACTCACGCTTCAACTCGCCGCGGCGACGACGACGATCCTCGCCTTCGTCGGACTGCCGCTCGCCTATTGGTTGGCGATGAGTCGCGCTCGCGGTCGATTCCTCGTCGAAGCGATCGTCGCCTTGCCGCTTGTGTTGCCGCCGACCGTCCTCGGCTTCTATCTGCTCACGGCGATGGGACCGCACAGTCCCGGCGGACGTTTTTACCAATCGCTCACCGGCTCGTTGCTGCCGTTTTCGTTTCCCGGCCTGCTCGTCGGTTCGGTGTTGTACAACTTGCCGTTCGCCGTCCGTCCCTTCATGGCCGCCTTCGCGACGATGGATCGCCGCTTGATCGAAGCGTCGTGGTGCTTGGGTGAATCGCCGCTGCGAACGTTCTTTCGTGTCACGCTGCCGATCTGTCGGCCCGGCATTCTTGCGGGCCTCGTGCTGACGTTCGCCCACACGATCGGCGAGTTCGGCGTCGTGCTGATGATCGGCGGCAACATTCCCGGCGTCACGCGAACACTTTCGATCGCGATCTACGACGACGTGCAAGCGCTCAACTACGCCTCGGCCGCGCAAACGTCGTGGGTCTTGCTCGGCTTCTCCTTCGCGGCGTTGCTCGTCGTGCAGTTCCTCGGTCGGCGAGGTTCCGGCGTATGACGAGCGAACTGATCGTCGACTTTGAAAAGCGTTATCCCGGCGGCGCGACGATCGCCGCGACGCTGCGTCAGCCCGCCGATCGTTTTTCTTTGACTGTCTTATTCGGCCCTTCCGGTTGCGGCAAGACGACCGTGCTCCGTGCCCTCGCCGGCTTGGAACGTCCCGAACGGGGCACGATCACGTTCGCCGGCGAAACGTGGCTCGACTCTGAGTCGAACGTGAATCGCTCGCCGCAATCGCGCGACGTCGGCTTTCTGTTCCAGGACTATGCGCTGTTCCCGCATCGCACGGTCGCCGCGAACGTCGGTTTCGGACTCCGCACCATGTCGGGCGAAGATCGAAGTCGTCGCGTCACGGAACTGCTCACTTCGTTCGAACTAGCCGGTCTCGAACATCGCTATCCTCACGAACTCTCGGGCGGTCAACGGCAGCGAACGGCGCTGGCCCGCGCTCTCGCTCGTCGTCCGCGATTGCTGCTACTCGACGAACCGCTGTCGGCCCTTGACGCCGGTCTCCGCGAGCAGTTGCGCGGACGATTGCGGCGGCAACTCGCGGAGTTCGGCGTGCCGACGGTCGTCGTAACGCATGATCGCGTCGAAGCGATTGCGCTGGCCGATCAGGTCGTGGTGATGCAGCAGGGTCGCGTACTGCAAGCCGGCTCGGTCGAGCAAATCTTTTCGCACCCGCGCGATCTGGCAACGGCGCGGATCGTCGGCGTCGAGACCGTCGTGCCGGGCGAGATCATTGCGGTCCGCGACGGACTGGCCGAGGTTCGCGTCGGCGGCGCGACGTTGACCGCCGTCGCTCCCGACGTCGCGGTCCGTTCGGTCTACGTCTGCCTCAAAGGGGAAGACGTCGTCGTACAGCGAGCCGCAACCGCAGGGAGCAGCGTTCGCAATCAACTGCCGGCCGTCGTCCGCGCGCTGTCGCCGGAAGGTCCGCTCGTGCGAGTTGCGCTCGATTGCGGCTTCGAACTGACGGCGCTCGTCACGCGCCCGGCGTGCGAAGAGTTGCAGTTGCAGCCGGGTGATCGCGTAACGGCCCTCTTCAAAGCGCCCGCCATTCACTTGATCCCGAAAGAGTGACGTCGATGCCGCCTCATCCGCGCAGCCAAACGTTCTACTGGAAGTGCGATCGCCCGGCCGCATTTCACGGTACCGAAGAACGAACGCACGACGAGTCGGTGTTATTGCAGCAAGTGACCGACGTGCTGATGCGATCGTTTCCGCAGCGCGTGAGCGACGTCGCGGTGGCGAAGAGCCAAGGGAACCATCGCACGTTCACGGCTCGAATCGACGGCGAGGTTCGCTTCGTCCGCGTCGACGACGGGCCCGAGGCCGACGACTACATCGAAGTCGAATCGCACCTGCTCGAACGACTTCGCCTGCTGCAGCTGCCGTCGCCGCGCGTCTATGCCGTCGACGCGAGTCGACACGACGTGCCGTTCGCGTGGCAAGTGATGGACCTCGTCCCCTGCCCTGATTTGAATCAGTTGCTCAAGCAAGGGACGCTCGAATTGTCAAAGATCGCCGCGATGATCGGCCGCGACTTGGCGACTTGGCAAAGCATTGAGCCGAGCGGCTTCGGCCCGTTCGATCCCGCCGCGTTGCGCACGACCGGCGTGCTGCACGGTTTTCATCCGCGCTACGCCGATTACTTTCACATTCACCTCGAACGTCATCTTACGTTTCTGGTCGACCGCGCGTTTCTGACGAGCGACGAAGCCAACGCGATGCGGCATGAGATCGAACGTCATGCTGCGTTGTTGGATTTGCCGTCGGCTTGCCTCGTTCACAAAGACCTGGCTCTCTGGAACATTTTGGGGACGAACGATCGCGTCGCCGCGTACATCGACTGGGACGATGCGATCGGCGGCGACCCGACCGACGATCTCTCGCTGCTCGGTTGCTTTCACGATGCCGCGACGTTGGAACAAGTCGTCGCCGGCTACGAATCGGTTCGGCCGCTGCCGAGCGAGTTTCGTCGCCGCTTCTGGCTGCATCTGCTGCGCAATCTCCTGATGAAGTCGGTCATCCGCGTCGGCGCCGGCTACTTTGATCGTACCGACGGTTTCTTTCTGATCGGTTCAGGTTCATCGGGCAGCGATCTCCGCCGCTTCACGCGCGAACGACTCGCCGCGGCCCTCGCCGGACTCCGCGACGACCTGCCGCTCCGTCGTTTATCCGCAATCTAACGTTTCGACTTTGTGGTCGGTTGTCCGAGCTTGCGCACGGTCGTCTTAAAATGTTCGAGCACCTTGCTTTGGAAACGATACGGATTCCAAGCGAGCACGATCTGCCGCATCGGCTTCGCGCCCGCTAGTGCGCGATAGACGCGCCGCTCGTCGTGATCGAGATCGCGGGCCATTTGCGGAATGAGCGACACGCCGTGCCCGAGCGCGACGAGTTCCGCGACCGTCGTCAGTTGGCTGGCCCGCTCGACCGAGACCGGTTGAAATGATCGCTGGCGACAGTACGAGACGACCGCATCCGACAGGCAGTGCGTTTCATCGAGCAGCACGAATGGGCAGGCTTGCACATCGGCCGCGGTGATCTGCTTCTTCTCTGCAAGAGCATGATCCTGAGGGAGCACGAGCAACAACTCCTCCGAGAAAAGCGGCTCGACTTGCAGATACTGCTTCGGAATCGGCGCGGCGACGAGTGCGATATCGACCTCGCCTTGCAAGCAACGATGCAACAGCTTGTCGGTCGTCTCTTCATAAACGATCACGGTCGCTTGCGGATGCCGATCGCGAAACGCCCGCAAGATCGTCGGCAAGAAATACGGCGCAATCGTCGGGATCGCACCGACGCGAATGCGGCCCGTGCGACCGTCGTCGGTCATCTCGGCCAGCGTGTCGTCGACGAGCGCCAGGACCTGCTCGGCCCGCGTCTGCAGCAAGCGGCCTGCATCGGTGAGAACCACGCTGCGCGTTTGTCGCTCAAAGACCGGCCGACCGATCTCCTCTTCGAGCTTGGCGATCGACCGACTCAGAGCCGGTTGCGTGACGTTCAATTCTTCGGCCGCCCGCGTAAACGTGCCCAAAGCCGCGATTTTGAGAAAATACCGCAACTGGCTCAGTTCCATAGCCCCTCGCATGCCATGCCCTAAAGGCATGGCTGATAGTGAAACAACGCATTGGAATAATAGCACGGCCGGAGCGATAATCCCAAAAGATTCGAGGCTGCGGCATCCGGTATGCATAGGGTTCTCGCAGCACCTAAGTTGTCTCGTAGCAGAATCGCACACCTCTGGAGGAGACGGTCCATGAAATCGATCTACACCGCAACGGGGCGAAGCCTGCTCGCGGCGACGTTGTTGCTCTGCGGCGCGATCGGCACCGCAACGGCCGAAGAAGACTTTGCGACGCTCGTCGAGCGTTTGAAAAGTGAGAAGCCGCAATTCGCCGAGCGGCATAAGCAACTCCTCGAACTCCGCTACGATCTGAGCGACAAGCCGGCCGACGGCGCGACGATGTCGCGCGGTAAGCCCGTTCAAAGCGGCGTGCGGATTCGTCTCCCGGAAGGCATGACCTGGGAGAAACTCGCGACGATGACGCCCGCCGAGATCAAAGCGGCCGGCGCATGGCCCGAAGGTTTCTTCCCGCTGCCGCATCCACATCACGAAGCCGGCGGGATGATCTTCCCGCAACCGCTCATCGATGAAACCAAGAAGCAGACCGACCGCGACCTGACGCGCTTCGATCTCGACTTCGACTTGCCGCAGCACTTGCTGCCGGAGTTTCCTGCGCCGATCTACGTCACGACGCGTCCCGATCTCGGCGACGTCTCGCAGGGAAAGCTCGTCACGATCGACAACTACTACGGCCTGTTCAAAGACTTTTTGAATCCGAAACAACTCGAAGGGTTGCGACTGCTCGTCACGCCGTTCCCGCAGCAGCAGTTCAACGCCCTGCCCGACCGACGAAGTTTGAAGCCGTCGCTCGGCGTCGCGTGCTTCGATTGCCATGCCAACGGCCACACGACCGCCGCGACGCACACCGTCGGCGACATTCGCCCGAACGAACATCGCCATCGGATCGACACGCCGACGCTCCGCGGCCTCAATGTGCAACGGCTCTTCGGTTCGCAACGAGCCTTGAAGACCGTCGAGGATTTCACCGAGTTCGAACAGCGGGCCGCCTACTTCGACGGCGACCCGACGACCGCGGCCCAAAAAGGGGTGAACCCGTTGGAACGGGGCAGCCAGGTCCATTTCATGGCCGAATTCCAAGCATTGCTCGACTTCCCGCCGGCTCCGAAGCTCGACGTCTTCGGCAAGCTAGATCCGGCGCAAGCGAGCGAGAGCGAACTCCGTGGGCAAGAACTCTTCTTCGGCAAAGCGAAGTGTGCGACGTGCCATGTGCCGCCGTATTACACCGACAACTCGATGCACAATCTGAAGGTCGAACGGTTCTTCGCTGAGAAAATGATCAACGGTCGCAAGGCGTCGGCCGACGGCCCGATCAAGACCTTCCCGCTCCGCGGCATCAAGGACTCGCCGCCGTACCTGCACGACGATCGCCTGCTGACGCTCGACGACACGGTCGAGTTTTTTAACCTCGTGTTGGAATTGAAGCTGACGACGGAAGAGAAGCAAGACCTCGTCGCGTTTATGCGAGCGTTGTAGACGAAATCAAACTCCCTTCTCCCCGTTGGGGAGACGTGTTGCTTGCCTTCTCCCCGTCGGGGAGAAGGTGGCCGCGCAGCGGACGGATGAGGGGCTCAGGCCGTAGACAACTTCATCCTCGTCAAGCACTTCACCCCTCACCCTGCCCTCTCCCCGACGGGGCGAGGGTTTTTTATGCGCGCATCTACTCAGGCGCGCAGACGGCGAGACATCTTTTGCGATTTGCCAAAGAAATAAATCGTGCGTCGTCGCTCGCGCTGCGGCGAGCTTCTTGTTTGAACCGACGTCTCGAGACCTGCTCTCGCCGCGCGTAGCGATCGAACCGCGAGGGTTCCACTGCGCAAGGCGGAGCGACGACGCACTGCACGATGCCCTGCTCAGATCGCGAGGACCTGAAGTTTCGCTCCAGCGTTTTCTTGTGCGCTGCCCATCGTTCGCCGGCATCGCACCGTCGGAGTCGCGGGCCGATTCGCACGGAAGTCGCCGCTCGAAGATCGTGGGTTTGCCAAACGGCAACCGTGCCTCGATCGTCGACCGGCACTCCCGCGCGCTGCGGACCGCAGGGGGGTTGCGGCAACTAGCTCGGCTTCTTGCGAAGCACGAACCGGACCGACGTCTTCGCGCACCGCACGCTTGCGAGTTCCGCCGGCACGGTCCGGAGCAACTCGTTCGGTGCGGCTGGGGGGCGATCGCTCGACACAAGCGGGCCGAGGGAGATCGCCCCGTTCACGCGATGATTCGTCTGCGCACGACTGGCTACGGCGTCAGGTTCGAAACACGGAGGTCGGGGTCCTCGTCGCAGCAACGTCCGCGAGCTTGCCACAGAGGCCGGCCCAATTTCAAGGGAGAAAATAGTTGCCAGTGGTCAGTTGCCAGTTGCCGGCGAGGAGGAACCGCCGCATCTGCCCCTTACTGTCGCTTTCACCCACGTTAGAAATGCGTGAGTTTTCGGCCTAGCGTTCGAATGTCGTCGGACGCCTGAATTCGTTTGGTAAGCTCACGTTTTGCAGAGTTTCCAACCGCGGCGACATCGTTTTGAGGTGGTCGACATGTTCTTTCCTCGTCTCACGGCTGCGATCATCTCGGCCTCGA
>CAMCTH010000216.1 GCA_945877965.1 Planctomicrobium piriforme
GGCGATCCCCTCGCGAACGAGTCGAACGACGCGCTGCAGCAGCGTCTCGTCGCCGAAGCGGAGCGCGGCTTTCGGCGTCCCCATCCGGCTGCTGCGACCGCCGCACAGAATGATCGCGCCGATTCGCAAGGTGGAAGGCATACGGGAACGCAGTTATGGGAACACAGTTACGGAAAGACAACGAGTCGGTCGGGAGTTACAATCTTATCCGTCGCCGCATCGGCGGCGTCAACCGCTCCGCCGAACTCCCCGCATTCGATGCCCCTTACGCTCACGTATCTGGCCAAGACGACCGTTCCCGTCGAGGTCGCAGGACTGACTCCGGCGGAGCTGCGCGGAGCGTCGCGGGCGGAAATTGAAAAGCGAACGATCCTGCATGGCAATCAACGGGTGCCGCTGGCGGAATTGTTTCGCGTCGCGGGGACGGCCGACGAGGAGCAACTCACGTTCGTCGGCGACTTGAGCGGCGTGCATTCGATCGGCGCGAAAATGGTTCGCGGCGTGATTCGCGTCGAAGGAAATGCGGGGCGGCACCTCGGCAGCGAACTCGCCGGCGGCGAGATTCAGGTGACGGGCGACGCCGGCGATTGGGTCGGCGGCGAGATGCGGTCCGGGTTGATCCACGTTCGCGGCAACGCCGGCGATCGCGTCGGCTCGGCGTATCGCGGCAGTCCGCGGGGCATGATCGGCGGGACGTTGCTCGTCGGCGGGAGCTGCGGCGATGAACTTGGGCACAACTTGCGGCGCGGCTTGATCGCCGTCGGCGGGAATGTCGGCGACGCGCCGGGATTGAATCTCATCGCGGGGACGATTCTGGTGATGGGAAGCGTCGGCATCCGCCCGGTTGCAGGGATGCGGCGAGGCACGCTGGCCGTGTTCGGCAAAACGCCGGAACTGTTGCCGACGTTTCGTCCCTCGGGGCTCGGCAGACCGCTCTACCTGCGGCTTTATTTTGCCGCGCTCCGTCGGCAGGGATTCGCAGTGCCGCCGGAACTCGACGAGGCCGACTATCGGCTCTACGCAGGCGATCTACTCGCGGGCGGTCGCGGCGAAGTGCTAACGCGAGCAATCTGAGAAGTCAGACTTCATGTCGCGCAGGTCGTCGTCAATCGACGTAGGCAAACTCATTCAGATTGAACAACGCCAAGCAGAAATCAACGAGCCCGGCGGGATCGGACTCAATCAGTTCGCGGGCCGCCGCCGCTTCATCTTTGGTCGACGTACGACCCACGCAGGTGCAATAGGCACGCTCGATTTGTCGTGCGACATCGGTCTGATCGCGACGTAACGACTCGGCCAAGTCGTGCGCCGTCGTTTGGGCGAACTCTGAATTGAGCAACACGAGCGATTGCGGCGCGGTCGTCGAACGATTTCGTTGCGGGCAACTGGCCATTGTGTCGGGGCGATCAAAGGCGTCGAGTAGCGGCAATCGCAAGTTGCGACGCACAAACAGATAGATACTCCGACGACGATGGTCTTCTTCATCCGGGCTGACGGTCCATTGATCTTTGGTTCGCAATGAGCCGAATAACTCTTGCGGCAACGGCGGAATGACGCCCGGCCCGCCGCGACGATCGCTTAGCCGACCGGACGCGGCCAGCATCCCATCGCGAAGCTCTTCCCCGTCGAGTCGACGACGCGGGAAGCGTGAAATGAGTCGATTCTGTAGATCGGCTGTGACATCGACAGACTGGTTGATTCCGCTTTGGCGATAGGCCGCCGAGAGCACGATCTGCCAATGCAACTGCTTCAAACTCCAGCCGTCGCGGACCAGTTCCGTCGCCAGCCAGTCGAGCAACTCGGGATGGCTCGGCGCGTCGCCGAGATAGCCGAAGTCGCTCGGCGTGCGCACAAGACCGTGCACAAAATGCTGCTGCCAAACTCGATTGACGAGCACGCGCGCCGTTAGCGGATGATCGGGCCGCGTTAACCAGCTGGCCAGCGCCGAACGTCGGCCGCTGCCGCTCGCAGATTCCGACGATGACGATGAAGCGGAAGTCAGACGAACTTGCATCGGATTCGCGACGCGCGGAAAGCCGGGGTCGACCGCCGCGCCGAGCCGTTGAAAATCGCCTCGTACGAGCAAGTGGCTCGGCTCCCACGGGCCCGGCAACTCACGAAAGACCCGCGGGGCATCCTTCTTTTCGGTCTTCTTGTCGCCGCCGACTTCGCTTCGTCCCGGCGACAGAAACGCCGCGGTTTCGAAGCAGGATCGGAGTCGATAAAAGTCGGCTTGGCTCAACGGCTCGAACTTATGATCGTGGCATTGTGCACAACCGATTTGCAATCCGAGCAGCGTCGAACCGACCGTCGACGTGATCTCATTCAGCACCATGCTGCGACGTTCGTCGGCCCGGTTCAGGTCGGGCATGTCCGGGCCGCAAATTAAGAATCCGGTCGCGATGGCGGCGTCGGCATCGTCGGGTTTCAGTTCATCGCCGGCGATTTGCAAACGCAGGAATTCATCGAGCGGTAGATCGCGGGCAAAGGCGTCGATCACCCAATCGCGATAGCGCCAGGCCTGCGAACGGACGAGATCATGCTCGAAGCCGTCCGTGTCGGCATAGCGCGCGAGATCGAGCCAGTGCTGGGCTTGGCGTTCGGCGTAGGCCCGCGAGTTGAGCAGGCGATCGACGGTCGCTTCGTAGTCATCCGCTTCGAACTGTTTGACTTGCTCCGCCGTCGGCGGCAGGCCGGTGAGGTCGAACGTCACCCGACGGAGCAGCGTCGCGGGGTCAGCGGGGGCGGCGGGGTGCAGCTTCGCGGCTTCGAGCTTGGCCAAGATAAATCGATCGACCGGGGTGCGACACCACGCGGCGTCTTGCACCGTCGGCAGTTCCGGATGCTGCGGCGGCACATACGCCCAATGCTCGCGATCGACGTCGTTCAACTCCGGCTCGGTCTTGGCCGCTTCATCGGCTTGAACGACATAGACCGTAGCGAGAGACAGGATGAGAAAGCTCACGCAAAGGCGCGAAGACGCAAAGGAACAGAGAGAGAAGAATGAGAAATGAAAATGCGGCCGCACTCCGTTCTTCTCGCCCTCTTCGCGCCTTTGCGCCTTTGCGTGAGATTCTTCTTCTGCGGCTCTTAAAAAAAGATTCATGCCAGCACCTCGCGGACGACGCGGCCGGCGACGTCGGTTAGGCGCTCGTCGCGGCCGTTGTGCGGGTAGGTGAGCTTCGTGTGGTCGTAGCCCAGGATGTGCAGGATCGTGGCATGCAGATCGTGGATATGCACTGGGTTCTCGGCGGCGCGTAGGCCGACGGCGTCGGTCGCCCCATAGGCCATGCCCCCGCGCACCGAACCACCGGCAAGCCAAACGGAATAGCCCCAGGGATTGTGATCGCGACCGGTCCCCTGCTCGCTCATCGGCATCCGGCCGAACTCGCCGCCCCAGATGACGAGCGTGTCGTCCCACAGACCGCGACGTTTTAGATCGCGCAGCAGCGCAGCGATCGGCTTGTCGACGGCGCGGCTCAGCGGTCCGTGGTTCTTGGCGACGTTTTCGTGAGCGTCCCAACCGCGTCCGTCGCCGGAAATCAATTGCACGAACCGCACGCCGTGCTCGACCATCCGTCGCGCGAGCAAGCAGCGGGTGCCGAACTCGCGGGTCTCTTTGACGTCGAGTCCGTAGAGTTGCTCTGTCTCAACCGTCTCGCGCGAAAGATCGACCAACTGCGGCGCGGTCGATTGCATCCGAAAGGCAAGCTCGTAGGCGCGAATCCGCGCCGCGAGTTCATCGTCGGAGTTGCGAGCCGCCAGATGTTCGCGATTGCGATTAGCCACGAAGTCGAGCAGGCGGCGCTGTCGTGCGGAGGTGACTCCCTCGGGCGGTTGCAGATGCAGGATTGGATTCGCACCGGGCCGCATCGGCGTCCCTTGGTGGACGGCCGGCAGATAGGCGCTGCCATACGCAGGCGGGCCCCCTTTGAGTCCGCCGCCCGGATCGGGCATGACGACGAACGCCGGCATGTCGGCATTCTCACTTCCCAAACCGTAACTCACCCAACTGCCGAGGCTTGGCCGACCGGTGAGGATCGAACCGGTGTTCATCTGATAGACGGCCTGCGGATGGTTGACGCTGTCGCCGTGGCAACTGCGGATCACGCAGAGGTCGTCGGCGACGGAGGCGATCTCCGGCAAGTAGTCGCTCACTTCGAGGCCCGACTCGCCGCGACGTCGCAATGGTTTCCCCGGCGGCAGCAGCGGATTGGCGGCGACTTTGCGTCGCGTCATCACCATGCCGAACTCATCGGGCAACGGCTTGCCGGCGTATTTGATGAGGTCCGGCTTCGGGTCGAACAGATCGACGTGACTCGGCCCGCCGTGCATGAAGAGATAGATCACCCGCTTGGCCCGCGGGGCGAAATGCGGCGCGACGGCGCCGAGCTTGCTGATGCTCGTCGCGGCCGATGTGCTGAGGCCGTCTTGTAGCATCGCGCTCAAGGCGATCGCGCCGAAGCCGCCGCCGGCCTGCCGCAAAAAATCGCGACGCGAATTCGGAAGTACGACGGAGTCGTTCTCGTTCACGGCAAGAAGTCGTCGGGGGGCGTGGGCAGGGCGATGCAAAACGTGCCGGGCAGGAGTTTATAGAATAGCCGAGCGACGCGAATCATGCAAAATTCGCGCGGTCGATAAAGCGGCCGTAGAAGTAGTTGCCGCCGACCTTGCGACGCCCCAAGATGGTCTTCTCGGCCGCAAGCAAGCGGTGACGTTCGAACCGGCCCGTTTCCTGGAGTGTGCAGCGATGCAATGTATTATACCGGTTCGCCTAACCATCTTCTGCGTGGGATTCATCGTTGCGGGGTTCGCACAAGCCGCGGAGCCGTTGCCGCTGGTGGTCGATGTGGAACCACAGCCGCTGAAGGCGCATGTGGCTCGGATTGCGCAAGCGTTGCAACTGCTGGGGTCGCCGTTGTCGGCAGATCAGCAAGCCGCGTTGACGGCGGCCGCTGCCGAGGCCAACGCGGTGCGGGCCGTCACGAGCATCCAAAAAATACTCGATCCGCTCTGCTTGGTCGGCGTGAATATCAATCCCGAGAGTCGCGTGAAGGTCGAGATCGGCCCGGCCTCGCCGCAGTTGGTGCAACAAGGTTGGCGAGTCTTTCTGGTGAAGGTGCATAACGAGGCCGGCGTCACCGCGCCGTTGGCGGTCAGCAGTCCGAACGCGGTCTCGTTCATGCGCACCTCGCGATCCGCCAGTCGACCGGAGCAGAACATTACCGCGCAAGATGTGGAGAATCGCTGGCTCGAACTTTCGCTTAGCAAGCAAGCGCCGCTAAATGCGAATCTCTCGGGCTTGCCGCTCGAGTATGCGATCGTCGAATTGTATAGCCGCGACGTCGGGAAGCGCGAGGCGAAGTTGGCGTTCGACGTCGGCCAAGGGACGCAGGACCTCGGCTTTCGAAACGAGGCGAATATTCTGTTCGACTGTAAGCGGGCCGTCGTGGTGCGGTTGGACGTGATCGACGATGACGGCGCGCCGACGACCGGGCAATTCATCTTTCGCGATCTGCAAAAGCGGGTCCATCCGGCGCGGATGCGGCGATTCGCTCCCGATCTTTATTTCCACGATCAGGTCTATCGAGCGCACGGCGAAACGATTCTGCTCCCACCCGGGAAGTTCGAAGTCGTCTACACCCGCGGGCCGGAGTATCGGATTCTTACCAAGGAGATCACGGTCCCCGATGCGGCCGAGCATCAGGAATCGTTTCGCCTGCAGCGGTGGATCAAGCTCACCGATTACGCGTGGTTCTCGGGCGATCATCATGTGCATGCCGCGGGATGCAAGCATTACGAAGCGCCCGCCGAGGGAGTGCTGCCCGAGCATATGATGCGGCACATTCAGGGCGAGGATCTGAACGTCGGGTGCGTGCTGTCGTGGGGGCCGTGCTGGTATTTTCAGAAGCAGTTCTTCGAAGGGAAAACGCACGCGTCGTCGTCGCCGTTGAACCTGATGCGGTACGACGTCGAAGTGTCGGGCTTTCCGAGTTCACATTGCGGCCACTTGTGTTTGTTACGGCTCAAGGAAGACGACTACCCGAGGACGACGGTGCTGGAAGAGTGGCCGAGTTGGAATCTGCCGATCTTGCAATGGGGGCAGAAGCAAGGGGGGATCGTCGGCTACTCGCACAGCGGTTGGGGCCTCAAAGTGAACGCGACGTCGCTGCCGACTTATGAGATGCCGCCGTTCGATGGCATCGGGGCGAACGAGTACGTCGTCGACACGGTTCACGGGGCGTGCGACTTCATTTCGGCCGTCGACACGCCGTTCGTATGGGAGATGAACATTTGGTATCACACGCTCAATTGCGGCATGACGACGCGGATCAGCGGCGAGACCGACTTTCCGTGCATCTACGGCGATCGCGTGGGCTTGGGCCGCGCGTATGTGAAATTGCCGCCGAATGAAAAACTCGATTTCGATCGCTGGGCCGACGGCATTCGCGACGGGCGGAGTTATTGCAGTGATGGACTAACGCATCTGTTCGACTTCACGGTCGACGGGCTGGGCGTGGGAGAGAAACAAGGCGCAGGTCGGCCGAGCGTGCTGCCGACGGCGAAAGGAAAGTCGCTGCCGATCAAAGTGCGGGCCGCCGCGCTGTTGGCCGAGACGCCGAAGGAGGAAATCCGCAAATTGCCGCTCGATCAGAAGCCGTATTGGCACGTGGAGCGAGCGCGAATCGGCGATACACGAACCGTGCCGGTCGAATTGATCGTCAACGGCGTCGCCGTCGAATCGAAGCCGATTCTGTGCGACGGTTCCGTTCAAGAGGTGGCGTTTGATTTCGTGCCGACGCAATCTAGTTGGATTGCGGTCCGCGTCTTTGCGGCAGCGCACACGAACCCGGTCTTCGTCGAGGTCGACGGCCAGCCGATCCGCGCGAGCAAGAAGAGCGCGCAATGGTGCCTCGATGCGGTCGACGTTTGCCATAAGCAAAAGTTCATCAAGGTTCGCACGGCCGAGCAACCCGCGGCCGAGGCGGCTTATGAAACGGCCCGACAGGCGTATCGCCGCATCCTGGTGGAAGCGACCGTCGACTGACGACGAGATGTTGACGCCATGAAAAAACGCGAGATCGGGCCGATTTCACGGTCAAAAGCGGCGTGAACGGCCGGGCCAAGCTGATCTTGTCGCAAGCAACTCCGATGCGATAAACTCCCCCCGCTTTGAAGTACTCACGGGGGTCTTACGACATGCCAGCATCCGGATCCGGTCGTTCGTTGCACGTTGCGTCGCCGCGTCGCGGCAAGGTGATGGTAGTGATGCCGGCATACAATGCCGCGTCGACGCTCGAACGGACCGTCAACGACATTCCGCCCGGCAGCGTCGATGAGATTCTGCTCGTCGACGACGGCAGCAAAGACGATACGGTCGCGATCGCGCGACGCTTGGGCCTGACCGTCATCGTGCACGAAAAGAACACCGGCTACGGCGGCAACCAGAAGACGTGCTATCGCTATGCTTTGGAAGCTGGGGCTGAGTATGTGGTGATGATCCACCCGGACTATCAGTACGATAGCCGGATGG
>CAMCTH010000217.1 GCA_945877965.1 Planctomicrobium piriforme
CCGAAGCGAAGGGCCGGGTCGCGGAGATTTTCGCCGATATCAAACGGGCGAAGAACATCGACTTCGTGCCGAACATGTGGCGTACGCTGGCCACGAACCCGACGCTGCTCGACACCGTTTGGACGAGCCTCAAAGGGTTGATGCATCCCGAGGCGACGGGCCGCAAGTCGCCCCTCGATCCGCAAACGCGCGAGATCATCGCCCTGGCGGTGTCGGCCACGAACGGCTGTTCGTACTGCGTGAACTCGCAC
Organism: Planctomicrobium piriforme; assembly: GCA_945877965.1. Classification (GTDB taxonomy): domain Bacteria; phylum Planctomycetota; class Planctomycetia; order Pirellulales; family PNKZ01; genus CAMCTH01. Next base: position 252 of record CAMCTH010000217.1, read on the forward strand.
ACGACGGCCTTGCGAAAGCTCGGCCTCTCGACCGAAGCGCTCGGCGAAGTGCTCGCCATCGCGGGCCTGTTCAACATGACCAACGCGCTGGCCGAGGGATATCAGATCGAGCCCGACGTGCTGCCGCCGTTGGAATAGTGGACAGTAGGCAGTGAGCAGTGTGCAGAAGGCGGGAAGTCGAACACTGCCCACTTTTCCTACGGCCGTTCCAACATCATCACGTTGTTATCCGCCACGTTGAACAACGGCCGGAACGGCGTGTTGTGGATCCCCTTCTTCGTCCGGCCGACGTACCACACCAGGTTCATCGACAGGCCCCACGACTCTTGCATGTTGCCACCCTGGCCGTTCGCGTTCGCGCCGGCGTTGGGAATGATGTAGTTGAAGCCGCCGACCATGTCGAAGCGGTTCGACATCGGCACGCGGAAATCGCAGCCGAAGATGCCGAGGCTGTGACTCGTCATGCCGGCCCAAACGCGTCCTTGGCCGCCGTACTCCGTCGTGTAGCGATAGAAGGCGTTGTACTGATCGGCTTGTTGGATGGCGGCATTCGGGTTCGTGTTCTTCGTGCCGAACATGCCGAGGAAACCAAGTTCGTGTCCGCCCGGCGCGATGTAGCTCAGCTCGGTTCGAACCTGAGCGTAGCTGTCGTTGATGTTGTAGTTGTCCGACAGCCAATCGTAGACCACGCCCCACTGGAAGCCGCAGTTGCGATAGGCGCGATGGAAGAAGCCGGCCGTGACGAACGATTGTTCCCGCGACGAGGTGCCGAACGGCGTCCCCGACAGGTTGCTCTGCGCCCAACGTCCGCCGATTTGATAACCGAGGCCGCACTTCGGCCACGGGATGATCGGGCCGGCGAGATTGAAACCTTCGTTGAAGCCGAAGTTGCCGTTCTGCCCGTTGTCGAGCGGGCCTTTAAATCCCTGCGTTCCGGCAAAGATCGACCACTCGCGAACCAACGGGCCGAGGCAGTTGTTCAAGCACATCGCCACCCGACCGCAACCGATGCGGTGATAACCGTAGTAACCGCAGTCGGGGCAGCGCGACGGATCGCCCCACTCGTCGCGTTGGCAGATGCCGCCGGTGCACGAGCCGCAGTTGCCGTCGCCGCACGAGGTGCAGCTTCCCGGCAGATCGCCGTCGAATTCGTAGTTGCCGTTTTCGTAATCGAAGCCGGGATCAAAATTCCCTTCTTCTCCGCCGTGCGGACCTTCGTGGATCACTTCTCCTTGCGGAGCGAAACGATTGCCCGACGAAACACCGTCCGGGGTCGGCAAGAACTCGCCCGACGAGCCGCCGGCTCGCGGGGCCGCCGACTTTGGCGCGCCGGACTTCCCTTCGCTCATCGTCGGCTGGCCGACGAGTTGTTCGCCGGGGTTAAGTTCGACGTCGTACGCGATCCGCTGATGATTCGAAGTGCGGTAGCCGTTCGAGCGGACCGGGCTGCGCGCCGTGCGGACCGACGAGTCGTACCGCTCCGGCACGTCGTAACGGGCTGCGGCGTTGTATTGGGTCGACATCGCCGAGTGCGACGTCGCTTCGACGGCGTAGTTCGATGGGCGACGTTGCCACTCGGGCGTCGGGGCGTCGTAGGCTTGCGTGACGGCTGAAGTGCCGGGACGCGTCGCCGAGCGCGAGGGTGCCCAAGCGGTGCTCTGTCCGAAGACCGAACCGCCCGCCGCCGGCAGCAGGCCGCAAACCAAGATCGCCACGCATCGCAGAGATTTCGAAAAGCCCGACATCGACGGCTCCTTCCCATTTCGAACGGCGATACGCGACTTCGCGCACCGCATGAAATGTCAGCCGTAGTATCGGAGACTTCGCAACCGGAACTTTCGACGAAACCGGAAAAGTTTTCGCGACCGGCAAACTTTGCGCAGTCGACGCACAGCAGCGCAGGCGATGCCGGCGGGTTGTCGATTACGCAAATGCCGCCTTGAGCGAATGCGTGAGATCGTCGCGGAGATCATCGAACGCTTCGAGACCGACGGACAGGCGAACCAAACCGTCGGTGATGCCGTGCTTTGCCCGGTCGGCCGGGTCGTAGCTAGCGTGCGACATGCCGGCAGGCGACTCGATGAGCGACTCGACCGCCCCAAGGCTCACCGCGAGTTGGAATAGCTTCGTCCCCTGGCAAACGCGCTTCGCTTGCTCGAACGTCCCGGCGACGTCGAACGAGAGCATCGCCCCGAATCCGCCGATCATCTGCTGCTTGGCCAAGGCGTGCCCCCGGTGCGACGCCAAGCCCGGGTAGAAAACGCGACTGACGCGCGGATGCTGCGTCAAGAACTCTGCGAGTTGCAAGGCGGTGCGGCTCTGCTCGCGCACACGAAGATCCAACGTCTTCAAACCGCGCGAGCATAGGAACGACTCGAACGGCCCGAGGACGCCGCCGGTCGCGTTCTGCGTGTAGTACAAACGCTTGAACAGATCGGGGTCGCGTACGACCAGCGCCCCGCCCAGCATGTCGCTGTGCCCGCCGAGATACTTCGTGGCCGAGTGCATGACGACGTCGGCCCCGAGTTCCAGCGGACGCGTCAGTACGGGCGTTGCAAACGTGTTATCGATCGCCATCAGCGCACCGTGACGATGCGCAATCTCGGCGACCGCGGCGATGTCGGTGATCGACATCAACGGATTGCCGGGGCTTTCGATCCAAACCAACTTCGTGCGCGGCGTGATCGCGCGTTCCAAGGCTTCGAGGTCCGTCGTGTCGACGAGCGTCGTCGAGAGGTTCGAACGCGGCACGATCTTGTGCAGCAGGCGATAGGTCCCGCCGTAGATGTCGGCCCCGGCGACAATGTGATCGCCGCTTTCGAGCAGCATCGTCACGCAATGCGTGGCCGCCATGCCCGAGGCGAACGCCAACGCGCCGCAGCCCCCTTCGAGCGACGCCAACGTTGTTTCCAGTGCTTTCCGCGTGGGGTTGCCCGACCGCGAGTAATCGAACTCGCGCCATTCGCCGACTTGATGTTGCACGAACGTGCTGGCGACGTGAATTGGCGGCACGACGGCCCCGGTCGCTTCGTCGCGATCCTGGCCCCTGTGAATCGCGCGGGTACGAAAATGCAACGGTCGCTCGGACGAACTCATGGTAGACCCGCAGAGACAGTGGACGACGGAAGAATTAGGTCTTCAGTGTACTCCGTCGAGGTCGTCGCGGCAGTGGGTCTGGCGAGCGTTTGCGACTTGATTAGGGCCGCAAGTTCGGCACCTGAGCGACGCGGCCGTAGTGCTGCGTCAGTTCCAAGAACCCGACGCCGTAGGCTTGTCGCAGCGCCTCTTCGCTGTCGAGCCCTTCCTTCACGCCGTCGATCAGCTTGCGGTATTTCTTCGGATCGATGCGGAGCAGGATTTCGACCATGCTCGAAGCGACGCCGTACTGGCGGCGATCGAAGGCCGTGTCGTCGGCGAAGAAATTGCCGCCGAGCGTGCCGGTGGCGCGGATCCAGGTGACCGCTTCGAACTGCCGATCGCGCACTTCGTCGTCGAGTTTGCCGACGACCGTTCCGGCCACCCAGTCGGCGATCCCCTCGTTGATCCAGGCCGGCACATGAACCGTCGATTTGTAGCGATGAATGAAACCGTGCGACGTTTCGTGCACCAAGACGACGGCGAAAAAACCTTCGCTCGATCCCTTGTAGCACGACATCACGACCCGACCGTCGCTGTAAGAATGGCAGAGCCCGGCCGTCCCCGCCGCGTTCGGGTTGTTCATCACCGTCCGTTCGAAACGCTGATAGTCGACGGCATTTTGGAACGCGACGATCGGGCACTTGCCGCGCCAGATGTTCTTGCCGTCCGGAAAGTCGAACGCCTTCGTCAAATTCAAATACATCTGGTCGAGGTACGCCACGTACGGCCCGACGGTGTTGAGCGGCATGTCGGTGAAGAACAGATAGTACCGCGTTTCGAGCAATTGCATCGGCAGGCCCATCGTTTCCTGGGCCTTCTGCAAGAACGCCTTCTGCTCGGCAACGTAATTCGCGTTGTCTTCGTCGGAGATTTCTTCCCAAAGCCGGGCTCGCTTCGCGCGCAGTTGTTCCAACACCTTCGCATCGCGAGCGAGCCGCGCCGTTCGTTTGGCCGGATCGTGGACGAGTTCGCGGGTTCGCTTGTCGTAGGTGACGTCGAGCGGTACGCCTTTGACGAGAATTTCGGTGACCAATTGCGCCCCGAGAATCGTTTGTCGCGGGGCATCGACCGGCTTGACGGTGAGCGAGCGAATCGCACCGGGGGCGGTGCCGGGGACGACTTTCACCACTTCGACGCTCCCCTGCGTGAAGCCGGTCGTCAGCTTCACATCGGCGACGACGCCGACCAGTTCGGCCAAGTTCGGCGGCGGTTCTTCGGCCCAAGCGGCCGTGCCACACCCAAGCCAGCCGAGGCAAATCTTCGCCGCGAGAGACAACAGAAAACGAGCCATTTATTCTCACCGCGCAAGAGGGGGTCGCACACGCCGATCAAGTTAGATCGTCGCGGTTGCGAGCGCGGTCGTCAAGAAACTCCGGAGGCTAGTCGCAGGCTACTTCGCCGCGCCGCCGAGCTGGACCCACACAACGTCGCCGACGGCGATCCGTGATTTCGCCGCCGGATCGAACTCGATTTCGAGCGCCCCTTGCGCGCGAGTCCATTTGAGGGCCGTGACGATGCCGACTCGAGCCTCGCCGCGAAAGACGGAGTCGCCAAGTGCAACTTGCGGACGAACTTCGCCGAGTCCCCCGTTGCGTCCCATGTGACCCGGCGTATCGCCTTCGTAACGAGCATCAAAGCTCTCGACGACGTCGAACGTGAAGCGATCGCCGACGACCGCCGGCGCGGCGACCTGCGACACGGCCCCGCGCGGCATTCCCCAGCCGACGACGATCAACGCAGCAACTCCCAGGAACAGCGCAAAACGGGGCAACTTCATAACGGCAATTCCTCGCTATCTAAGCCGGGCAAACGGGTTCGAATGAGTTCCCCAACTCTACCCGCCGCTTGGGCCGACCGACGGATAGCTGCCAAATTGGCATCAGAGTCGTGCGCCGCCCCTTCTCCCGCCGTTGCTCGAGAACGTGTGATATCATGCGCAAAGCATTGTCACGAAATGCCTTGCGAACGATCCATGCCGTCTTGGCACGACGCTTGCGTTATTAGCGGGCCATCGCGGCGTCTGCCTGCCAAACAGGGTGGTGCTGTTGTCGTGATGTACCCGTATACGAATCCGGACCGACACGCCCAACCCAAAATTCACCGGCGTTCGGCCCGTATCGAATCATCCCCGTCTTATCGCACGTAACAGGAGGAACCCGCTGTGGCAAAACAGATGGTGTTTAGTGACGACGCTCGGCAGCCGCTGCTCGCCGGTGTCGCCAAGTTGGCCCGAGCCGTTCGCAGCACGCTCGGCCCCCGAGGCCGCAACGCGGTGCTCGACAAAGGTTGGGGCTCGCCGAAGGTGACCAAGGACGGCGTCACCGTGGCCGAGGACATCGAACTCGACGATCCGTACGAAAACCTCGGCGCGAAGCTCGTCAAAGAAGCCGCCTCGAAGACGAACGACGTCGCCGGCGACGGCACGACGACCGCCACGGTGCTGGCCGAAGCGATCTTCCGCGAAGGTCTGAAGATGATCGCCGCCGGGGCCGACCCGATGGCCCTTTCGCGCGGCATTAACAAGGCCGTCGAAGTCGTGATCGAAGCGATCAAGACGCAAGCGACGCCGATCAACGAGAAGAGCAAGAGCGAACTCCGCCAGATCGCCACGATCGCCGGCAACAATGACCCGACGATCGGCGATGTTCTCGCCGATGCGTTCCTCAAGGTCGGCAAAGACGGCGTCATCACGGTCGAAGAAGGCAAGCAATCGGAAACGACCGTCGAGGTCGTCGAAGGCATGCAGTTCGATCGCGGTTACCTCTCTCCGCACTTCGTGACGAACCAAGACAACCAAACGGTCGATCTCGAAAACTGCTTGGTCCTGCTGTACGAAGAGAAGATCTCGAACGTCAAGAGCCTCGTGCCGTTGCTCGAAGCGGTCAGCAAGGCGGCCAAGCCGCTGCTGATCGTCGCCGAAGACGTCGAAGGCGAAGCCCTGGCGACGCTCGTCGTCAACAAGATGCGCGGCATTCTGAACGTCTGTGCCGTCAAGGCGCCGGGCTACGGCGATCGTCGCAAGGCGATGCTGGGCGACTTGGCCGTACTGACCGGCGGCACCGCGATCTTCAAGGACCTGGGCATCCAACTGGAAGCGGTCAAGCTTTCGGACCTGGGCAAGATCAAGAAGGTCCACATCGACGCCGAGAACACGACGATCGTCGGCGGCACAGGCAAGAAGGACGCCATCGAAGGTCGGGCCGAGCAGATCCGCAAGGAAATCCTGGTCACCGACAGCGAGTACGATCGCGAGAAGCTGCAAGAGCGGCTCGCCAAGTTGGCCGGCGGCGTCGCGCAGATCAACTGCGGTGCTGTGACCGAGACCGAAATGAAGGAACGAAAGTGGTTGCTGGAAGACGCCAAGTGCGCCGTCCAAGCCGCGCTCGAAGAAGGCATCGTCCCGGGCGGCGGCGTCGCACTGCTCCGCACCGAGAAGGCTCTCGACGGTCTGAAGCTCGAAGGCGATGAAGCCCTCGGTGCCAAGATCATCAAGAACATCCTCGACTACCCGCTTCGTTGCATTGCGAACAACGCCGGTCTCGAAGGGGCCGTCGTCGTCAACCGCGTGCGTCAGATGAAGGGGAAGAACGACGGCTACGACGCCGACAAGGACACCTACTGCGACCTCGTCGCCGCGGGCATCATCGACCCGGCCAAGGTCGTTCGCACCGCGTTGCAAAACGCTGCGAGCGTCGCAGCCCTGTTGCTCACCACCGAGTCGCTCATCTGCGATATCCCGTCGGAAGCCGAAGGGGACGACCACGGCGGCCACGACCATCACGGCATGGGCGGCGGCGGCATTGGTGGCATGGGCGGAATGGACATGGGCGGCATGGGCGGCATGGGAATGTAAGCCTCTGAGGCGAGCCGAGGGCGCAAGCCCTCGGGTTTTCCTTACCCGTTGCAAACTCCGAATCTCAATTTCAAATTTCAAATAAGCACAGACACGAAGGACTACAGAACCATGAGCAAGTTGAATCTCCGTCCGCTGGATGACCGTCTCGTCGTTGAACCGAACGAAGCCGAAGACGTAACCGCCGGCGGCATCGTGCTGCCGGACGCCGCTAAGGAAAAGCCGCAACGTGGTACGGTCGTGGCCGTCGGCCCCGGCAAGCTGCTCGACAGCGGCGAGCGCGGCACG
>CAMCTH010000218.1 GCA_945877965.1 Planctomicrobium piriforme
AGCCGAAGTCGACCAAGGGTCTCGACGCATTGCTCGACGGGAAGTAAACGACCGCGACGGCGGTTACGTTCCCGACTGCTCAAAGACCTCTGCCTCGAGTCGCGAGTCCCCTTCCGCGAGGAATAAACCGTCGCCGCTCGATCTGCTACGCTGTCGTCTCCACGTCGACCGGCGGATTCGTCGGGCCCGCGCGTGCGGATCTCCCCATCTCTTCGCAGAGCATTTCGCTATGAGCACGCATCTTGCCGGTCGGCTCGTCGGTTGGACGAGCGCGATTTTGATTCTTCTCGGCTTGGCCGATCTTCGCGCGCAATCGCCGACGACGCGCGTCGTGTTCGATCCGCAACAGTTCGAGCAGGTGGCGATCAAGCAAAGTTCCGCGCAGGTGAAAACCGAACTTAGTCGCGAGGCCGCCGCTCCGGGGCTCGTGTTGTCGGCCGACGGCGGGCCCGACGGTTATCCCGGCATTGAGCTGACGCCGAAGACCGGGACCGCATGGGATCTGTCGCCGTTTGGGCATGTCGCCGCGACGGTCACCAATCTCGGCGCGAAGCCCGTCGGCGTTCATCTGCGCATCGACAACGACGCCGACTGGCAGCTCGGGCCGACCAATTCGGAGAGCGTCTATCTCGATCCCGGTAAGTCGGGAACGATCACGATCATCTTCGGTTACTCCTACGGCAAGAAGCCGAGCTATCCGCTGAAGTCGTCGGCCGTCGTGCGGATGCTCGTGTTCCTCAATAAGTCCGCCGAGGCCCAAAGCATTCGGATCGAGTCGATTACGGCAGCCGGTCCGGCAGGCGAGAAACCGCCCGTCGATCCGGCGAGTATTCGCATTAAACCGACCGACGGTTATTTGTTCGGCGGAGTTGCCTCGTTCGAACTTACCCATCGAGTGGTTGCCAAGGACGGAGCCGAGTTCGCGGCCGCCAACAACGGCAAATCGCTGCAAATCACATTCTCGAAGCCCGGCCAGTCAATCACGCTGATGCCCGTGCAAGGGGCGTGGGATCTGCGAACCGGAAATCAGGTACGAGTGAAAATCAAGAACGTCGGCGCCGCTGCGGCGTTGCCGACCGTGCGGGTGAACAGTGCGCCGGGCTCGTCCGACAAGGCCGCGCCGCAGTCCGCGCTCGAACCGGGCCAATCGACCGAACTCGTCGCTTCATTCATTCCGGCAGTGCCATGGACCGGCGTCAAGGACGCATCCAAAACCGAATGGAACCCCGTCGCCGGGACCGGCACGAAGTTCATCAGCGACGCGGCGAACGGCGTGACGTTCTCTGTGGAAAGCGGCAGCGGCGGCGCTACACCCGTGGCAGCGTCGTTCGTAGTGGAATCGATCGTCTTGGCCGCCCCGCCGGTCGACGTCCCCGAGTGGCTCGGCCGACGTCCGCCGGTGGAGGGCGAATGGACGCAAACGTTTCAAGAAGAATTCGATGGCACGGCGATCGACCTGACGAAGTGGAACATCCACACCGCCAACTACTGGGACAAGCTGAGCCACTTCAGCAAAGACAACGTCCTCGTCGCCGACGGCAAAGCCGTGCTCCGTTACGAACGAAAACGGGGCCGCCACAACGACGACCCCGCCGGCAAAGAGACCGACTACGCCACCGGCTTCATCGACACCTACGGCAAGTGGGTGCAGCGCTACGGCTACTTCGAAGCCCGGATGAAGATCCCGCAGGCGCCGGGACTGTGGCCCGCGATGTGGCTGATGCCGGACCGCGGACTGTCGGCCGGCGAACAATGGCAGCGGGCGAGCACGAGCAACGGCGCGATGGAGTTCGACATCATGGAATATCTCTCGCGCTGGGGAGTCTATCGCTACAACATCGCGTTCCACTGGGACGGCTACGGCAAAGAGCATCAGCAGACCGGCACGCAAACGATCTACGTCGATCACGACCGTGACGGCTACATCACGACGGGCCTGCTGTGGCTGCCGGGCCAGGCCGCGATCTACAACAACGGCAAGCTCGTCGCGCAGTGGGAATCGCCGCGGATCTCGAGCGTCGCGTCCGACGTGATGTTCACGCACGTCATGGGAGGCTGGGATAACAACGCCTTAGACGACGCGCAACTGCCGGCCGATTTCGTGATCGACTACGTCCGTTGTTGGCAACGAAAGGACCTCGCGTCGCCGGCCGACGGCGTGAAGTCGACGCAACCGACGACCGCCGGCCCGACGAAGCCGGACGCGGTCAAACCTTAAGCCGCACACGTTCGCGGCTTACTGCTTCGCTCGGTCGTAGTGATCCGGCCGCTCATCGAGATGCTGCTCATCAAGATCCAGCCACTCGACGGCCTGCTCGTTGAGCGACACGATTTTCACGTCCCAACACCGGCCGATGCGATTCGGTTCTTCGGACGCCTTGCAGACGAACGACAGCGTCGGCGGCAGCGCGTTCATACTGACACGCCAAGTGCCGGAGAAACGAATCGCGCCCGGCGAATAGTTCTCGACGGCGAACGTCCCGTCGGCCGCAAAGGTCCAAGTTCCCATGCAGGGACCGCCGACCCATTTGCCGAGCAGCATCAACTCGATCGCGTTCGGCGCGACGGCGGTTTTGTCCGCTGCACCTACCGGACAGGCCAAAGCGAACAGACCCGCGAGCAAAAGACAGAAACGAATCATGCCGACCTCCGGATAGTTGCAACCTCTGATCAAGGCGTGCGTTCCTAACTTGGACGTCGATCCAAGCTACCGAGTTCCCACGGCACGGATTACGTTACTCGGCCGTCTCTTCGCGCGAGCTCAGATCGGGCACCGGCTGATTACGTCTGAGATACCCGACGCCCATCGCCGCATTACGATGCGCCGCGCCCCGCGTGGCTCCCGTCGCAGTATGCGTTTCAGGAACTTCGGCGGCCGCAGCCTGCTTTTTGTCATCGCCCAGGTAGACCAAACGAAGGTCGGTGATCCCGAGGACGCAGTACCACACGACGCTTGTCGGTGAATTCATATTTTGTTCCTGTTTACCGATGCGTTACGTCAATCTCATAAAGATCAAACTCTCGATCGGACTCCGCTGGGGAGTCCGCACAGTCACCGACACATCGTGAGAGCTTCGCAAACGCAAGCTCTTGCCGCCGCGTAGTGCCATCAGCCAAGCAGTCGCTGGAATTCTCTCTGGACCGTGGCGTAGCATTCGCAGGAAGCCGCTTCGAGGCCGGGGCGATCCAGCACGGTGATCCGTCCGCGGCCGGCCTTCACTAGTCCCCGTTGTTGCAACAGTTGAAGCACCTCCGTCACACTGGAACGACGTGTGCCAAGCATCAGCGCCAAAAACTCGTGCGTCAGCGGCAGTTCGTCCGTCTCCAAACGATCGTGCGTCATGAGCATCCACCGGCAACAACGACGCTCGATCGAGTGCAAACCGTTGCAGGCGACGCACTGCGACACCTGCAAGAGAAACGCCGCCCGATAGCGATTGATCAGCGCGCGGAGTGGAGCGCTGCGGTCGAGTTCTTCCTTGAGCCGACCGATCTCGATGCGACACGCCTCGCCGGCGGCCTGCACGATGATTCGGTATGCGGACGTCTCGTTCTCAACGAAGGCCGGAATGCCGTGCATTCCTTCCTTGCCGATCGTCGCCACCTCGATGCCGTCGCCGTCTTCCATCGTCGCCACGGCTGACAGAATTCCGGTCACTGGAAAGTAGGCGTACTCGATCGGCGCATGAGCTTCGAGCAAGACTTGCCCGAACTCCAAGGGAACGATCTTCGTCGCCGTCATGAACGACGCGCGGTCGCTCTCCTCCAATCGATTTAATAACCGATTGCCCGGCGATGGGGTCACCATGTTTTGCGGTCCTTTCAGCCAAACGTAGAAAGGACCACCGAGAAACGGGCCGGGATTCCAGGCCGCCGATCTCGATTGGTGATGGTTTCTAAATCAGGTCGTTATTGCCTCTCGTTAGGGTTCGACGCGAACACCGTGCAACGCCGTCTCACATCCACGTGAGCAGAATTCACAGAAGCTAGCCCCTGATTGTTCCGTAGTCGCCCGCTCTCGTCGGTACGGTAACCGACATAAGTCGTCGACTTCGCGGTCTTATCGCCGCCGCCGGCCCACTGACGCGGACCGTCACTTCGGCCGGTGATTACTTCGCCTTGCGGCTTCGATAGCCGGTTGAAGTTGCGAAAACTCCAACGGCTTGAGCAAGAATAAATCGAAGCCCGCTTCGGCCGCCTTCGAACGCAACTCGGGGCTTTCAAAACCCGTCACGGCGACGATCAGCCGCGGCCGAATTTCGGTGCAATGCTCCAACTTCTCGACGATATCGAAGCCGCACACTATGGGCATGGCGAGGTCGATCAACACGACGTCGGGCTTCATTTGCTCAATGAGCGCCAAAGCCTTTTCGCTCTCCGAGCAGACGTCGGCCTCATAACCGTGCGCCCGCAGGAGCAACGTTTGGGAGACGGCCACTTCCGGCTGATCGTCGACGACGAGAATCCGCATCTGCCCCTCGCCACAAAAGTGACATCGCGACGAGAAGCAGGGACCGACGCCGGCCTGATTGAGATCATCGCCAAACGGGGGCCGAAGCCGCCGGCGGCGAGATTTCCGTCCACCCACGAGGGAGAACGGGGTATCAGTAGCGGTCGATGCGAAACGCTGTGTACGAAACCGTACGCAGCATCATAGGGGTAAAGGGGGCGAAAGGCCGTCGAATTCGGCGGGCAATCGCGATTTGTGGAAAAGCCCTCTAAAACGGTCGCATTCTCAACCACTTACAGCGCGAAGCGGGAGCGAAGTCAGTCGCGTAAGGGGAATTCGCTCAGCTCGTCGTCGACGAGTCGCGGCGTTCGAAGCAGACCGGCTGCGTCACCACAATCAAGTAGCAAGCCCCAAGCGCCATGACGACGCCGAACGCCAACAGCGCGACGTCGAGCACCACCCAACCGATGCCCGGCGTCAGTTCTTCAGACGATAAGGCGACCTGCTCGGGCCGGCGGTCGACGTACCAGACGGGAAGTCGATCCCCTTCTCGATAGTTTTCCGCGAGCAGCCGCTGTGCTCGCTCGGCCTCGAACTCCGTGAACTCGGCAACGCGCAGCGGCCGACGTTGCACGCCTCCCGCCGTAGCATATTCCAAGGTGATCCACGCCTCTTGCACGCGCATTCGTTGCCCCTTGGGCAGCGAGCGGTCAGCTAACTCCACACGAGGAAGGTGAACGACGGCGTCGACGGCGACCGGCTGCGACCGGAATCGCAACTCGCACCACTCGCCGACGCGCGCCCAAGTGCGCTGCATCAAAAAGCCGACGATGACCAAGATCGCGATGCCGCCGATCAAGCCAACGAGGTTCGGGGCGCGCCACGCCAACCGCCATGGCCCGCCGTTCTCATCGCGAACGATCGGCGCAACGCCCGGATTCAAGCGCCGCACTTCAGCCAGGATGTCTTCCAACACCGGCCGGCTGAACTCATCGGCGACCCGCTCCCACTCGCGACCGCCGAGAAACTCGCCCGGCAAAATCGACTCGGTCACATTCCAAGGCTCTTCATCGTAGGCCGGATGATAATGCCGACTCTCGACGAACACCTCGCCGCGCGCAACGCGACACGAGTACCACGATGTCTCGCCGGGAGTTCGCCAAGCGACCGAGTCCGCCGTCCGCTCCATCAGCAGGTCATCACGACGCTGCGCCGTCCGCGTATTCGGCGTCGGCAACGGGGGAACTTGCGGCGGCTTGCGACGAAGCATGATCCGGCTCGACGGAAATCACCACGGGCCGGCGGACCACGACGCACCTGCCAATTCCGCCCGACGCGACGGCAAGGTCGATGATCGCCGTACAACGTGCAAAAATAGGCCCGGAGGGACCTGAACTATCATCACCGAATGAGGGAGAAACGCAAGTTTCCCCTTCGTCGTGTGCACCACGTGTGCAGTCGACCCCGAATTCGTCTTCCGCTGCCGATTCGGCAGACCCCGACAAGTCGCGTCTCGATGCCCGCTGGGACCGCCTGTCGGCTGACGTGAAAGCGGCGATCTTGAGGCTGGCCGACGGGGACGCTGCGAGGGCTGACCGATGACCGCTACGGATAGACGGCGATGCCGACGACGCGAGCCCCTACCGCGGCCCGGCCGGAAAACGAACCGCGACCCCACCCGGCCTCGATGGTACCAGCGTAGATATCTGCTTCGAACGATATACCCAAATCGACTGTCAAACTAGGTAAGGAATTTTTTGCCATGAACGAAAGCAAGATCGCACTGACCGAACGACTGCGGCGTGAAGGCCGGTGGGCCGAAGCGTCCAAACTGAAAGACACGGCGCTAGCCGACTTCCGCGCCAAGGGGATGAAGCGGGATGAGGCAGCCGAAGCCGCGTGGGCCGCGATGGCAGAAGCGTATCCGCCGCTGACCGCGGTGGAGGCGACGGCCGATCCGGGTGCGCCGGACGTAGCGGCGACGGACGCTTGCCCCATTCCCTGGTCGGATCTACCCACGGAGGCCGAATTCGGCGATGAAGTTCGATGGGTGCATTCGCAGTACATCCGAATCATCGAAGAGAACCCGCGCGGGCGACGGATCCACTGGGACCGAGCGACGGTGAAACCGCCGAGCACCGGCGCTTGTTCGCTGGCAAGGTTTGCGGCCGAGAACCGAACGGCCTTCTACAAGGACATGCTGCCGAAGATCATGGCCAAAGCGGACGATCAAGCCGCGACGGAAGAGGCGAACATCCGGCGAGAGCGAATGCAGCTCGACGAGATTCGCGAACTTCTGGCTGAGATGCACCAGGATTGAGTTACCGGTCTGTGGCAGGCAAGAACCCCTTGATTCTTTCAAGGAGCTGGAAATACTGCCGACGGTTTAGATGCGATTACCGTGGGTCTATGAGCCCGGTGTCTTGTTCCTGAGAGCGACTCTGTTTCGCAATTTGCTGCCGACCTTCAAGGGCGGTTCGCGGTTTGTTTTCGCCTGAATTCAAGCGGGCGCAAGGTCCAGATCTCGGTAAACTCAATAAACAACTGAAGAGCGGCAAGATCAGCCGCAAACAATACAGAGAACAGATCCGCCAGATGCCGTCGCGTCGTACGATCGACCGCGTCTGGCGTCTTTACAAGCAAGGAGCAACGTCCCTTGAGCAAGCGCACATCGAAATCCTCCGTGAGACTAACGGCATCGGATATCCCGACTGGTATGAGGGAAGAGTATCCCCTGCTGGACGAAATGATAGAGGATGGGCACGAACTAACGAGGGAGACCTATCTCGATTTGGATTACCTCGGTCGTCCCCCGAATCCGTTGTCGGCGGAAGAAGAGATGCTCTTGCCGCCGATTTTTCGGGGCCAAGAATATCAAGAAGAGTAGACCCGCAGTATCAACTCAAGCCCGCGCGGAACTAGCAAGCCGTCGCCGAAGTCTTCGCCGAAGCCGAGAAGCGGTCGCAGAACCCGACCGCCGCGTACCAACAACTGATCGACGCGGGACGACGCGGTACGTTCATCGACGACGCTGACGCCGTGGTCGCCAACCGGATCATCA
>CAMCTH010000219.1 GCA_945877965.1 Planctomicrobium piriforme
GGTATCGCAGCAATAAAGAGAAAGCGACGATCTCGCTGAACGAAGCCAAGTTCCTGGCGGAAGTGAACGCCGACAAGGAAGAAGGCGATCTGGAAAACGAGATCGAAGAAGAAATGAACGAACAGGATCGGCCGGTCGTGAAGAAGGACTACTACTTCGACGAAACGATGGCCGTGGTGCTCGATTACCTAAAGGCCCGCCAACCGGTGCTCGGGGCGCAAATCCCGGCCCCGCCGGTGCCGTAAGCGGGCGGCCTGACGAGTTGATATCAACGCAGAGATAGCCGCGGATGTACATCCGCGGCTATTTTTGTTGAGTTATGACCAGGATGATGCAGGCGTGCGTCATTCATCGGTCCCGCGCTCATGCTTCCCAAATAATGGCGCGACAAGAACTTTCGTTCCATGATCGCCCTTTTTTGAACTTCTCGTCGCGCCGGGGTGCAAGATTCGGCCCCGCTGCGGCAACGTTACTCGCGGAAGTCCGCAATCTGCCGGTTGGCAAGCCGGGACCGTCGCCGTATCATCAGCGGCTTTCCAGGTTTGCGCACCGCCTGTTCCGACCCGCATCGCAAGGATTCGACGACGATGAGCGACACCGATCGCCCGGTGATGATCGAGGCCGAGAAGCTCTCGAAATTCTACGGTCAGTTTGCCGCTACCCGCGACGTCAGCTTTCAAATCCGCCGCGGCGAAGTCGTCGCCTTTCTCGGCCCCAACGGCGCCGGCAAAAGCACGACGATGAAGCTGCTGACCGGCTACCTCTCGCCCTCGACCGGCAAAGCCCGGATCGCGGGGCACGATATGGCGACCGACCGTCTGGCCGGCGCCGCCAAGCTCGGCTACTTGCCGGAGAACGGCCCGCTGTATCCCGACATGACGCCGCGCTCGCTGCTCGAGTTCTTCGCCGACGCCCGCGGCCTGACCGGCACGTATCGTCGAGATCGCCTGGAGAAGGTGATCGACGTCTGTGCGCTCGGCTCGGTCATCGGCAAGCCGATCGGCAAGTTGTCGAAGGGTTATCGTCAACGCGTCGGCATGGCGCAAGTGCTGCTGCACGAGCCCGAGGTGCTGATCCTCGACGAACCGACGGCCGGCCTGGACCCGAACCAAATCCGCGAAGTGCGCGACACGATCCGCCGGCTGGGCGAGAGCAAAACGATCCTGCTGTCGACGCACATTTTGCAAGAAGTCGAAGCGATGTGCACCCGCGTCATCTTCATCAACGAAGGCCGCGTCCGTTTCGACGGCCCGCCCGGCGAACTCACGGCCGGCGGCCGCACGCTCGACGAACGCTTCCACGAACTCACATCGGTTTGAGAAGGTTCGGAGTTCAGGGTTCAGGATTGAAACTCCCTGCCTTACCTTTTGAACTCCGGAACCGTGAACTCTGAACCCCGAACCCTGAACCCAACTCCCATGAACGCTTCCGTACGCTCGGCCATCTTTCGCCGCAACTTCAGCAGCTACTTTGCGAACCCCACGGGTTACGTCTTCATCTGCGTCTTCGTGTTGTTGAGCTCGATTGCCGCCTTCTGGCCAAACGACTTCTTCACCGCGAACCTGGCGAACCTCGATCAGCTGAACAAGTACTTCCCCCTGATCATGCTGATCTTCATTCCGGCGATCACCATGAGCATTTGGGCGGAGGAGCGCCGCCAAGGGACCGACGAACTGCTGCTCACGATCCCGGCGACCGACTTCGACGTCGTACTGGGCAAGTATCTGGCCGCCGTCGCGATCTACGCCGTCTCGCTGATGTTTTCGTTCATCTGCAACTACGCGGTGCTCGGCGTGTTGGGCGATCCCGACATCGGCCTGCTCATTAGCACCTACTTCGGTTACTTGCTCGTCGGCTTGGCGATGCTCTCGATCGGCATGGTGGCGTCATTCTTGACAAGCAACATTACCGTCGGCTTCGTGCTGGGGGCGGCTTTCAATACCGTGCCAATCGCGCTGAACTATGCCGACGCGATTTTCCCCGCGGATATCGGCCTCAAGGTTAAGGAGTACGGCATCGCCGCACAGCTCCGCGACTTCTCGCAAGGGGTCGTCAGCTTGGCGAGCGTCGCCTACTTCGGCTCGATCGTCGTCGTCATGCTCTATCTATCGATGGTGCTGATCGGTCGTCGCCACTGGGCCGGCGGTCGCGACGGCGTAAGCCTCGCCCCGCACTATGCCTTCCGCACGCTCGGCCTGCTGGCCATCATCGTCGGCGCGTTCTGGGTCTTCAAGACGTTGCCGATCCGCAAAGACCTAAGCAGCGAAGGACTCAGCACCCTCGCCCCGGCCACGACTAAGCTCGTCCGCGGCCTCGACAAAGATCGCCCGATTCACATCGAAGCGTTCATCAGCCCGTCGGTTCCGGAAGCCTATGTGCCGATCCGACTCGACCTGCTGACGCGACTCCGCGAGATCGCGGCCTACGGCGGCAAGAACGTCACGCTCCGCATTAACGACACCGAGCCGTTCAGCGAGCAATCGGATCGGGCCGAGAAGCTCTACGGCATCACCGGTCGCACGGTCGACAACGTCAACCGCGGGCAGATCTCGAGCGAGAGCATCTTCCTCGGCGTCGCGCTGACGTCGGGCCTCGAGAAGTCGATCATCCCGTTCGTCGATCGCTCGACGCCGATCGAATACGAACTGATGCGTTCGATCGCCACGCTCAACGGCAGCGAGAAGAAGCGGCTCGGCCTGTTCGTCAGCCAGAAGACGGCGTTCCAAGAATACGATCCCGACCGCATGGGTCGGATGAAGGACCCCGAGATCGTCACGGAACTGCGAAAGCAGTACGACGTGATCGACATCGACTCTGCGAAGCCGGTCCCCGACGACATCGACGTCATCCTGGCGGTCCAACCGTCGGCCTGGCAACCGCTGGCGGTCGAGAACCTGATCGCGGCCGTCCGTCGCGGCGTGCCGACGGCGATCTTCGAAGATCCGCAGCCCGAGTACTTTCCCAACATGGTCGACCCGCAACAGGCGCAAATGCCGTTCATGCAGGAGACCGAGACCAAGAAGCTTTGGGACTTGCTGGGGGTCGACGTGCAGACGACGCAGATCATCACGCACGGCTACAACCCGCTGAAGCGGTTCCAAGAGTATCCGGGCGAGATCGTGTTCGTCGGCAACGGCGCGCTCGGCAACGTCGACGGTCCGCAATCCGGTAAGCAAGGCGAAGCCTCAGGCGGGGCGAGCCTGTTCGACGAGAACGATCCGATCAGCGCGAAGACCCAGGAGTTGGTCTTCATGTTCGCCGGTTCGATCAAGAAGAAGGACAACGCCAAACTCAAGTTTACGCCGCTCGTCCGCACGAGCCGCGTCTCGGGCTACGTCGACAAGTTCGATCTCTTCACGACCGATCCGTTCGGCGGCCGCGACTTGAACGCCCGCCGACGACAACATCCGACCGGCATCGAATACGTGCTGGCCGCGCACATTCAAGGCCCTGCCCCGGCGCTCGTCGGCGGCAACGTGAAGCCGCTGGCCGATGAACCGGCGACCCCAACGGCCACCGCGACCGGCACGAAACCGGTCCCCGCCAAGAACGAAGTGACGCCGAGCGCCACGGCTTCGGCCACCGCCGCACCTGCAGCGACCGCAGCCCCCGCGGCTAGCGCCACGCCGTCGGCATCCGTCACGGCCACACCGTCTGCTACGGCGACTCCCTCGGCCACGGCGACCTCGTCGGCTCCGATCATCACCAACCCGTACGTCGTGCCGACCGCGTCGGCCACGCCGAGTGCGACCGCCTCGTCGACCGGAGCCGTGCCGAGTGCAACGCCGTCGGCCACGGTCACCGCCAAGTCGACCGCCCCGCGGGATATGAACGTCGTCGTCGTCACCGACGTCGACGTGCTGACGAGCATTTTCTTCCGTCTCCGGACCCAACGGGCTTCGGTCGACGATCAGATGCCGAACTTCGACAACGTGACGTTCGTGCTCAACACGCTCGACGTGCTGGCCGGCGACGATCGCTTCGTCGACGTCCGTAAGCGTCGCCCGACGCACCGGACGCTCAAGACGCTCGACGAAATCAACCAAGCCGCCACGGATCGCATGCTGGCGGCCCGCAACGACTTTGAGACGCAATTCAAAGACGAACTCTCGAAGGAAGAGAAACGGCTCAACGACGAACTCGACAAGCTCCGCAACGACACGAAGCTCAAGCAGATCGACAAAGAGAGCCGGCTCGAAATCTTTGAGAAGGACATCCAACGTCGCGTGAAGGCGAAGGAGCAGCAACTCACGCTCCGCCGCGACAAGCAGCAGAAGGAACAGATGCGGCAACTGTCGGACGAAATCCGCGGCCGGCAGAACTTGTACAAACTGTGCGCGGTCGTGCTGCCGCCGATTCCGCCCCTCATCATCGGCCTGATCGTCTTCTTCAATCGTCGTGCTCGCGAGCAAGAAGGCGTCTCCCGCAATCGTTTGAAGTAGCACGTCTACCCGCTGATCGCCCGTCGATCGTCGGTCGAATCGTGAACCCCGAACTCTGAACCCTGAACTCCTGGTTTTCCGATATGAACGAGAACTCGAAGACTTCGATTTTCCTCGCCGCGGGCATTTTGGCCCTGGTCGTCGGTTGGTACGTCTCCAATCCCTCGCCGCCGCCGGATTTGGCAGGCGTCGAACTCGGGACGGAATTCTTTCCCGAGTTCACCGATCCCCTCAAAGTCGCGTCAGCCGAGATCGTCGACTTCGATGCGACGACCGATACCAAGCACGATCTCAAGATCGCGCGGGTCGACGGCGTGTGGGAACTCAATCCCGAGAAGCAAGCCTATCCCGAAGTCTCGACCGAGCGGCTGGCCGACGTCGTTCGAGCGGTCAGCGGCTTGAAGAAGCTGAGCGTCGTGACCGACGATCGGACGCAACATCGCAAGTACGGCGTCGTCGATCCCGGTAGCGAAGCGGAACTCAAAGAAGGGACCGACGGCGTCGGTAAGCGCGTGCTGCTGACCGACGATCGTCGCAAGGAACTGTTCGGCCTCATCATCGGCAAGGTCGACGACAAGAACCCGAAGCTGTTCTATGTCCGTCGCCCGGAAAAGGACCGCATCTATCGCACCGAGTTGGAAGCCGATCCGCTTTCGTCGCGGTTCGACGATTGGGTGAAGCCCGACCTGCTCGGGATCGGCACGTCGGAACTCCGCGCCGTCCGCGTGAATGATCAATCGATCGACGTCCGCAACATGCAACAAGGGGGCGGCCCCGGCGGCATGGTCCTCGTCCGCAAGGTGCCGGTCCGAATCGAAAAAGCCCGCGCCGATCTGGCGAAGAACATCGACAACAAGTGGGAACCGAAGAAGCTCGAAACGTACGACAAAGAAAAGAAGGGCTTCGTCGATCGCGCCGTTGCGGCCGATGAAGAGGTCGACGCGTCGAAGCTCTCCGATCTGGCGAGTTCGCTGAAGAACGTGAAGATCGTCGACGTCGTGAAGAAGCCGGACCTGCTGGCGGCCGATCTGCAAGCGCCGATCAACTTCTTGGGGAACCCGAAGTCGGCCGTGCTGCAAGACGTCGACTCTGCGGACGCGCTGCAACTCGCCGGCTTCTTTCCAAACCCGAGCCCGCTGGGCGGTTTGGACCTGATTTGCCATGAGGGGGACATGACGGTCGGTTTCGCCGACGGCGTGCAGTACGTCTTGCGTTTCGGCGACATCACCGGCAAGGGACGCGCCGCCGACGGGGAAAAGAAAGAAGACCCGAAGGCCGTCGACCCGGCTGCGACGAAAACCGACGGTGCCGCCGAAGGGGCGAACACCGCGCCGAATCGTTATCTTTTCGTCACCGCGTCGTTCAACCCGGACCTGATTCCGAAGCCGACGCTAACCGTGCTGCCGCCGGAAACGCCGGCCGCGACGACGACGACACCCGCTCCGGCCGCCACGCCGAGTGCGACGGCGACGCCCCCTGCCAAGACCGATACGCCCAAGCCTGCCGACGCGCCGAAGACGGATGCGCCGAAAACCGACGCCGCGCCGGCCGCCGACAAGAAGGAAGAGCCAAAGACGCCGACGAAAGTCGACGACGAGGCCGGCAGCAGTTGCGATCAAGAGCCGGCCCCGCCCGCCGATCCGAAACCAACGGCTACGCCGAAGCCGACCGCTACCGCAACTCCGTCAGCAACGCCAACCGCAACTCCGACTGCGACGCCGTCGGCCACGAAACCAGTCGACCCGGCGAAGCCTGCTGAAGCTAAGTCGACGGAGACGAAGCCTGCGGACGTGAAGCCGGCCGCCGAAGAAAAACCGGCCGAGCCCGCCAAGCCGGCGATCACGCCGGAAGAGCGGAAGCGGATCGAGACCGAGAACAAGGCGAAGCAAGAGAAGTACGACGCCGACCTGAAAGCCGGCGAAGAGAAGGCCAAGAAGCTGAACGCGCAGTTCGCCGAATGGTTCTACGTCGTCAGCGACGCCACGTTCCAAGGCCTGAACGTCGATCCGACCGTGCTGGTGAAGAAGAACACGCCCCCCGCCGCGCCGGGAGGCCCTCCGGGCGGATTCCAAGGCCTCCCGCCGGGCTTCGGCCTGCCGCCGCAGTAATCGCCGGTAACACGGCTCGGACTCACTCCGATCCGAGCCGCGCACGTCAGTAAGCGGTTTTTGTCTTACATGCCGTCGGCGTTGTCAGACGCTGCCGAGCGGACCGCTTACTGACGTGCGCGGCTCGGAAAGACGCGGAAATATCTCTGGCTCCGCGTCGCGATCACTTTACGCTCCTTGTCGCGCTGCGGCATGGGGCGCTATAATCCGGGTTCGTCGCTTCTAACCATTTGTTCGCGTGCTGAGGGAGGTGTCGGGTGGCCGGTCGCAAGTATTTGTTCACCAGTGAATCGGTCAGCAAGGGTCACCCCGATAAGTTGGCCGACGCCATTTCCGACGGCGTCCTCGACGCCCTCTTCACCCAAGACCCGATGAGCCGCGTTGCCTGCGAAACGCTGGTCACGACGGGCCTCGCGGTCGTCGCCGGCGAAATCACCACCAAGGCGCAAGTGAACTATGCCGACGTCGTGCGGCAAACCATTTGCGACGTCGGCTACGACGACGACGCCAAGGGGATCAACGGCAAGACGTGCGCCGTGATGATCACGCTCGATCGCCAAAGCCCCGACATCGCCCAAGGCGTCAACGACGACGCCGCGAAGGGGAAGGACGTCGGCGCCGGCGATCAAGGCCTGATGTTCGGCTACGCCTGCAACGACACGCCCGAGCTGATGCCGCTGCCGATCGCGCTGGCTCACCGGATCACAAACTCGTTGACCGCCGCCCGCGAAAAAGGCGGGGTCAAATGGATCCGCCCCGACAGCAAGAGCCAAGTCACCATCGAGTACGAAGGATGGAAGCCGGTTCGGATCGACACGGTCGTCGTCAGCACGCAGCACGACGAGACGGTCACCCACAAGCAAATTGAAGACTACGTTCGCGATCAGATCATCAAGCCGCTGCTGCCCGCCGATCTGGCCGGCGGCGCGATCAAGTACCACATCAACCCGACGGG
>CAMCTH010000220.1 GCA_945877965.1 Planctomicrobium piriforme
CAGCCGGTTCGTCGAACGACTGTTAACGGTGATCGAGACCTGTCGCCGACAGGACCGCAACGTATTCGACTGGCTGACCCAAGCCGTGCAAGCCAAGCTCCGCAAGGATACTGCTCCGTCCCTGCTCGCCACAGTGTGAACGGTTACGGCTCGGCCAATTCGCCTGGTCCTTCGGAAGTCGAATTTTTTGCCCACTGTCGCGTGTCAGTAAGTGATGTTCGGGGCCTGCTTCGGCAAACATGCCCTGTGCAACAACCACACGAAACTCATCGGCGAGCTTAGCAACATTTATATCATTGCCACAGATCGCCAATCGTACAACGAACTACGACGCGGTGAGACACAAATCTTGACGAAGCTGAGTCGCAATACTTGGCTGGTGGATGGATCTAAGACATAGTTTTTGGGACGTGCAAGAAACATCGCTAGGATTTCTTACGGGGCTCGTAGCGAAGGAGGATTCGTTGTTCTCGGATCAAAGTTCCTTCTCTGTGCGATTCGAGTGGGGCGCGCAAGGTTTAGAAGCCATCGGCCCAACGAGCCGCGTAATTGTGATCGTCGACGTTCTCTCTTTTTGCACCTGCGTCGACGTCGCGGCGAGCCGTGGGGCAGTCGTCTTTCCGTATCGTTGGCGCGACGATACGGCCGTACGGTTCGCGACCGATCGACAAGCCGTTTTGGCCGACGCGCATCGAACGAATGCCGTCTACTCGCTGTCACCGACGTCGTTAGCGAAGATTCCATCCGGCACGCGATTGGTCCTGCCGTCGCCCAACGGCGCGACGCTGAGTTTTCAAGCGATGAAATTCGGCACGACCGTCGCCGCCTGCCTCCGCAACGCGGCGGCCGTGGCCCGCTTTGCCGAAGCGCAAGGAGGCCCGATCTCAGTTATCGCTTGCGGCGAACGATGGGGCGACGGCACGTTGCGGCCTGCTTGGGAAGACGGCGTCGGCGCAGGTGCCGTCATCGCCGGATTGTCGGGCACGCGGTCGCCTGAAGCCGAAGCGGCCTACGCATCCTTTCGTCAAACAGAAGCCGATCTGCATCAACGGATCGAGGCCTGTTCATCGGGCCGCGAGCTCATTGAGCGCGGGTTCGCTGATGACGTGGAGTCGGCCGCCGCGTTCAACGTCAGCACCTGCGTGTCGATACTCGAGGGAGATGCATTCGTCGCGTACTCGCAATGAGTTCTTTATCTCGTCACATTCGTTCCTGCCGCAAATCGTACTCATGAATGACTCCTCGTCCATCACGTTTGGCGCCTGTGCGCCGGACGTGATTCCGAACGAACGACTCGCTGCCTACGTCATCGTCCATGATAACCAAGGCCGAGTCGCCGCCGTTCAAGCCGACGTCCGCGGCCGCGACGAACTCTGGTTGCCCGGAGGCGGCATGCTCGAGCACGAAACTCCGGAAGAGGCTGTCGTGCGCGAGGTTCGCGAAGAATTAGGACGCGACCTTCTGATCCGATGCCGACTCGAGTCGGCGATCCAATACTTTTACCAAGGCGATCGAGGAGCTTGGTGCAAGATGACGGCCCATTTCTTCTTGGGCGAGTTGCACGGACCGCCGATCACGCCTCACGAGCATGAGCTATTGTGGGTCGATCCAACTGAGCACAAAGCAGACTTTTTTCATGCGTGTCATGTGTGGGCGGCATCCCAGGCGACCAATAAATAAAACAAATCACTCGGCGTCGCCGGTAAGCAGGCCGTACAGGAACGCCGGTATTTATTGGCGCTAAGAGCGTGCCGTCGACATCCGGTATGCCACGATTGGTGTCCGCATGGCGGAAAGACGGAGAGTCTGCGCCAACCGGCCGACGATTTCACTTTCACTATTCGGACGCAGTCGCCGGTTCCAACTCTCCGCAGAGATTCATGGCTCGCAGGACCTGCGCGGTGGCGATGTAGGTCGTGAAATGTCTGCGGTTATCGCCCGGGTAAGTCAGGCTCTGCACCCACCAGCGGCCGCTTTGTCGTTGATTGCTTTTCAACCAAGCGATTCCCTCTTGGATTTGCTCGTCGGACGCGGGGACGCCGGCTTCGCGCAGCAGGACGATGGCAAACGCCGTCATGTAGGCATCGCTGCCCGGGTCGTCGGCGTCGGGTCGGCTCTGCCAAGCGTCGGCGAGACGGGGATCGGCGACGACGCTCCAGTTTTCGACGTCGGACATGCGCCGCGTCGACCAGCCGCCGTCCTCCTGCTGTCGGCGGCGGAGCAGGGCGATGCTTTGCCGTCGTTGCTCGGGGGACACGACTCCCGGCAGCAGCGTATCCACCCGCAACCTCAAGGTGAGTTCGTAATCGTTGCGCGGTTGGTACCCGCGAAAATACTTCCTCAGCCGCTCCACACCTTGACGCAGGTTTTCCTCTTCGAGATTCTCCAGCCAGCCGGGCGCGGCCGCGATGGCGCGGGCGGCCTGCACGGCCAGTTCGAATTCCGAGATGACGTGAGGAATCTGGATCCTGCGTTCAGCAATGTTCCAAGCGCCGTTGTCTTGCTGCCGGGAGAACATCTCCTTTAATGCCTGATCCGTGTGTTCGGAGAGATTGCCGCTCACGTGCTTGTCCCACTCGGCCAAACCCAAGGTTCGCCACACGAACCAGAAGTCCCCCTTGTCGGGCGACTCGATGTAAACGGCGTCGGTGAAATTCTTGTGGACCTCCGCCGGGGGCGGTCCGAGCATTTTCGTGAGGCCCGGCCGTTCGGCCATATAGGTTCCGCTTGAGTGGCAGGTGATGCACTTATAAGAGCGAACCCAGGCGACCGCCCCGTCGTCCAGATACTTCACAGCCGCTTCTTGGTTGAAGCGATCGAGTTGCGGCTCGTCCGCGGTGGCATGTGGAATCTCAATCCCTTCCGTTTTGTACTGGGGAAGGGGCTTGAGCAGCGTCGTCGATCGGGAGATGGCAATAGCCAAGTGATCCATAACCGCTTTCAGCTCGCCGGCGTCGGGCTTAGGTTCGCCCTCGGGCGGCATGTCCCCGTCGCGCAGGGCGTCGAGTACGCGTCGCCAGGTCCCCTCGGTCTTGTCTCGGCTGAGGTGAGGACTGACGTTGTCGAGTCGAAGGTCTGCCTCGGGTTCCTTCGCTCCATGACATTTAGAGCAATACTTTTGGATAAATCCGGAGAGCATCTCCGGCTTGAACGGAGCCGTCCCCTGGGCACGAGCCGATCCCACGGAGAGCAAGAGACAAAGGCCCGCAAAGAGCAACTGACAAAGAACCGTGCAGATTACTTTCATGACGATTATCTATGGTCTCTAAGCGTGATCGGACAAGCAGGCCTGTAAGACCTCGTCCCTATCGTTAGCTCCGTACACGAGCGTCGTTAAGGAATTAAGAGATTCGCTTCGCGGACCTCTCGCGAGCTAAATTGTCGCGGCAACCTTTTGCGGGTTCCTCGTAGGTCTGAATCATGGCTGCCATCGACTGCCCCCGGTGAAACAATACGATGCCGGAACCGCCGTGGAAAAACGGCGGTAACACGCGCACGCAACGTCAGAATGTCGCGACACGCAGAAGGGCAGACGATGACGCCGGTCTAAATCATGGCCGTAATTTGAGTCCGAATGGCCAACATTTATGTCCCACACCACTTCTGGTGGCGGACATAAACCTTGTCACGCCGCGCACCATGGTGAAACGACTTACGGCGCCGTGGGACACAAACGCTGTCACGATTGAGACACAAATGTTGGCCCACGGGTCGATTTGAGACACATATTTTGGCACGTGGCGCACGCGATGCCCAGATGATTTTACCACTCCTCGCGCGTGGTACCAGAGGCTAGAAGGTTTGCAGCAACGTCGCCGTCTTCGGCGTGATCAAGACGACCGCGACTCCGTGGCCGCGACTTCCTCACCGTGGGTAATTAGCCTTCGGTGAGGAAGACACTGGGCCCCACGCAGCACCTTCAACATCGAGCTCAATTTAAACTCGAGTGCTGAGAACGGTTCCGAGCAGCAGGGCGAACGATCCAGCCCTGCATGACACCCCAGTCCTCGGGATCGTTGCCGACCTCCACGTATACCTCCAGACCGGGATCTGCATCGATCATACGCGCGAACCAGTCGAAGGTTTCGTCGACCCATGAGGTTGCCTGACAGCCGAGTTGAACCGGACCGAAGTCGGGTTCAACCTCGGGTCGAGGCATCTCGGGAGTGTCGACTGTAACCCCCACATGCATGATTCCCTTGACATACCAGGTTGCCTTCATATAGCACCCATTAAAAAATGAGAAAAAGAGCCGAGTAAAACGTTGCTTCGATTCCTGATGCAATTGTTCGTGTTTGGCCTCCTTTCAATTGAGATCATCGACGCTGCGTCGTTCCGCGGAGTGTGTGTACACGGCCAGCGTCAACGCGTAGTTGGTCGCGTGCAGGCAGTCGTCCTGCATCGTTTCCGGATGTGAGTACTTAACCATCCGGTTAATGTCGTCGTACTCAGCGACCTCACAGGCAAACTCTTCGAGGTAACTGCCGCTGTCGGCGACGCGCGGGAACAACAGCGACTGCTTCTTCACCCGTGAAAACAGCACGCCGATCGAGGCCGTGCGGTCGATCATCCATTTCCAAAGCACACCGTCTCGCCGCGGCTCATGTCGTGCCGGAGCGTAGATCATGGCGAATAAGCCGTGCTGCGGACGCAGCCGATCGACTAGCATCCGGTTGAGCACGCTGCCGTTGCCGCCGCCGTCGGCGGCGACGAAGCGAACGCAAAACTGAGCGCACCGTTGGGCGACGGCGGTGAGAACCCGATCGGGATCCTCAGAGGAGGTGAACCGCTCCATCCGACAAATCTGAAACTTGTAGTCGCTGCGCATGAAGCCAATGACCAGGACCGTTCGACTTTTTCCACCGCCGCCCCAATCAACACCTGCAACGAGACGTGCACGCCCTTGAGGCGGCACCTGCTCCAAGTTTTCCGCCATCGGTTTGTCGGAGCAGCAGGCCTCCAACTCGGCCCGCGTGACGACGTGGTCGCCGGTCGTCGTCGACAATCCGAGCACCTCGTTTTTGAAACGACAGATGTCGTAAGTCTGCTGCTTGACCAGCAGGTCCTCGTAGGACGACCACGGGGTCATCGCGTAGTTGATGCTGAAACTTTGCCCCGACTTGGCCTGCGGATTTCGCGGAACCCAACTTCCGTTTCGCGGATCAAGCGGCACGGCGCAATCGGGGCAGATAACGCTGGTCGGCCCCAACGCACGCTCATCGATCGTGACGCCCTTGCCGCACTTCGGACAGGTCATCGTCCACTCGTTGGCTGAGTACCGGCGATAAGCTACTTCCAAATGATTGTCGATCGTTTTTGGCGTGCCTGTGAGGATCGTGCGCGGACGCGCGGCGTGGCTCATCGTCTCTTCCAGAATCGGCAAGTCACCGGCGGCGGCGTCTTGGTATTCATCAACCAGTAGTAGCTGCGCACTGATACCACGGCACGCATCGCCGCTGTGGAATGCGGCCCGCACGAAGAGCGTCGACCCGTTGGCGAACTCCATGTTCGAGATTTGCGGCCGTCGGGTTTGACGACCGAGCAACTTTCGACGAATGAGCGGGCTCTGCTCCAGCGAAGTCAAAAGTCGCGTGCGTACGAAAACCCGAGCTTGCTCATACCGGGGCGAGACGAACAGAATTTGGATGCCGGGGTTGGTGCTGGCCTCGTACAAGATCGTGTTGACCAAGAACGTCGATTTCTCGGTTTGCCGAGAACAGCGTAAGACGAGGTAGCGATCGTCCGCGGCGTAGATTGCCGGCAGATACGGCCGGCCGTCAAAAGAGATCGGCTGGCGCTCCAAATAGACGCATTGTTCGCAAAAGCTAAACTTACCCATGGTCGCCGTCCTTGGCGTTCTTCATCACCATGTCGATCTGTTCGTCGGTCAAGAAGGGCTCCATCATGGAGAAGACCTTCGGATCCTTCCGCATCAGCTCGACGACGTCGGCGTCGGCAATCCCCTTGCGATCATCGCGGCTTTCGTTCTTCTGGTGGTGCCGCAGAATTTCCGTGTACATGGCGCGAATGGAATTCGCCTGCGCGGCTTTGAGGTAGCCCAGGGCCACGGCCCCGGCGAGCGCCGCCAAAGCGGCGAGGCAGGCCTCGACGTCGGGAATCTTGCCCGGACGGCGGGCACGGCTCTGCTTTGGTTGCTCGGACTCGTCCGCGCCGTCGTCCGCATCGTGCGGATCATCATCATCGGCATTGGAGGTTATTAATTTGGTCATGGCTTCACTCCTTTGAAGCGGAAGCACCTAATGGAACTGACGATCGCTTGCTGCAGGTCAGTTGGACGCCGTTCTGGACGTCCACGATTCATCGTAAGTTGCTAAACTCCTAGAGTTTCTGTCGGACCCTCAGCGTGCTGTTAGAGGTCGCCTTCGCCGCGAAGAATCTCAGCCATGCGGGCGCCCGTCACAGGTGCCGACCACGTTCTTATCCAGTCCGAAGAGCAGGGCGCCGACGTTGTCGGCGGCCATCGCATCCCGAATTCGACTGGCCATCGCCCGGACCGTAGGTAGACGACGGAGGCCAAGCTGTTCTGCTAGCTCCGCGACGGTTAGTGTCGGCCGCCAGAGCAGGAGCCGAATGGCGTTGAGCCAAGTCGACAACGGCAAGGGCGAGTTCGCTGCCACCGTCCCGGCGCGGAGACCATTCTGAGTCCTGCATACTGTGCACTCCCACGCTCGGCGCGATGATAAGAAGCAACCTTTTCGGCCGCCGCATTTGCCGCAAGGGATCAATTCTTTTCGCAAGCGCTCGAGGACGTAGGCCTCGCAAGCCTGGTCGCTTAGAAGCGTCGGCGGGGCGACGTTCGCGCCGGTGAGTTCTTTCGCGCGCCGGCGCGCTTGTACCTCTTCCAACTTTCTCAGCGTACGAAGGAATGCCTTGCCAAGAGCTAGACTAAAACGCTCACAACGCTCCACGGCCGGCGAGTTCATGGCGGTCGCCAGGACGGAGTCGGCTGCGGCGGAGTCGTTGCCGGCTAAGATCGCGGCGATCCGAGGCAACATCCGTACCGCATCGCGCTCCGATGCCTCAGCGGCCAAGCCCCATCGCTCCATCGCTGCTTGCTTTCGAGCTAAGTCGCGAGCCAGCGCATGTTCAACCGGCCCTACCGGTGAGAAGTCGGCGATAATGTCTTTGCAATAGGTGATGAATCGTTCGCGGTCCAGCACGAACGGTACGTCCGGCGGACTCTCTTGCTGTTGCAGTCCCGCCGTCTCGTCGAATACCTGCAGGTCAGTCGCAACATTGGAGGCGGCCGTCGGCAGCAAGACGTGTCCGCCTTGCAGCTCGAAAGCCGAAGGGGATGAGTTGGGACTCGAATACGACTGGCCATCCATGGCAAACCTTTGGGCCGCGATACTTGCGGATCGGAGGATTTTGGACCGATGCTCTGCACTACGTCGTCAAATCCTACTATCGGCTTTGATTTTGGAGAAAAAACGAGTCGGGGGAAAACGACTCACCCTCGTAGGCTAAAGCCTAGGTTCG
>CAMCTH010000221.1 GCA_945877965.1 Planctomicrobium piriforme
ATGCGACACCTCCTGGTTACTGCGCCTGCCGGGATCGTGGCTCAATCACCAATCAATCCGCAGAACGCTCAGCCAGAACATGGTGTAGCAGCTCAATCGAAAATGCGCCAGCCTGCCAGGGCTTCCCAGCTATGCGCGCTGGCCGTGGCTTGCGGAAGCGGGAATTGAAAACGGTTCGTTCGTATTCCGGCTGATGTTCATCGATTTGCAGAACACTTCCAGCCGATTGCCCGACAGACGACTTAATCCGCCGGCCGGTACGGCCGGAATCTTCAAGCTCCACAAGATTGCGAGGTCGGTCATCGTGAACGCGACGGCCACGCGGTCGACGACGTCCTCGATCATCTCTGCCGTTCGGCCGTCATAGAAAACCGAGCTGAACGACCACATCGACCGACGAACGCTGCTTTGATTTGCCACGAGTTGGAAGGGCGGTGCATCTGACTGCCGACGTAATGCCCAAACGATCGAGTCGGCTGACTTCAACACGGGATTGATCTCGACGGCACCCCGTCCGTCCAGACAAACTACGCCGCTTTCGATCAAGACCTTTTCATCAAACTGCGCCTGCAAGTTGTTTAACAACGCCGTCAGATCGGGCGGCAACCGGAAAAACGACGGGTCGCACGGTAGTCCCTTCCATGGGCCGGAGAAGGTGACGGGCAAGCCGGCGGCGGCGACGGATTCGTAAACTTTTTCGACCGACATCTTTGACTCCTACACGGCTGCGGCGACCAAGCACTCGTTCAATTCCACCGACTTGTATTCATCCAGGCCCTCGAAGGTGATGCACTCACTCGCATCGACGAACGGCACGAGCGTCTTCTCGACGATCGCGACAGTCACGGTGGTGACTGCGTCGTTCGATTCAACTATGGACCCGGCGAGCGGCTTGGAGTTCCAGCGCAGTTGTGCCAACGGCGATTCGGCCGCCCGGCATGCCCCCGCTTTCTGCATGGCCTGTTGCTGATAACGGCCGAGCTCTTGTTCGGCTTGCCGTCGCAAGGCAGCGCGGCTTGCTCGAGCGTCGGCTTTGCGCTGTTTCTCGTGGAGTCGGATGGCGGTGAACTCGGCCGCCTGTTCCACCCGCATCTTGCCCAGTTCGAAGCGATCGCGGGCTTCCGCGCAGCGTTGCGCGAGTTTCTGCTCGGCCAGCGCCAGTCGCTTCTCAGCCGCGATGAGATTGATGTTCGTCTTGATAAAGAACATGCGGGTCTTATCCGTGTCGACCGACATCTCGGCGGCGACGTCCATCTTTTGACCCAAAGTGAGCTTCTGCTGAAACAGCCGATCGGCTTCATCCAGACAAATGCCGTCCAGCATGTCGAGCATGCCGCGGACGGCGACCGGGCCGGCCATGATCGCCAACTTCAACTTGGAGGCAAACCGCAGATCACCGGTCTTGCTTTCTCGGTTGACGATCTGATGAGCCAGCCAGCTGGTTGCCTGCCGTTGGTGGCGTGCATCAAAGAAGAGCGCTTCCCACGTCTGCAGAACGGCGATGTCGATGCCGCTACGCGCGTGCATCTCGTCGTACGACATATCGGCCAGAATCATCAGCTTTAGCGGAGCGATCTTTTCTTGGTCGTCATTCAACCGCTCGGCAGCGGCGATCGTCGGGAAGGCGGACGAAGCGCGTTCGGCCCCACGGCCGTCCTGGGATTGAAGGCGCCGATACTTGACGAAGTTGAGCAGTGTCTCATCGCCCATCGCCGCCGAGGGCATCCCCGGCGGGATGCCCATGTTGATCGCCGTCTCGACCCGCCATGCCGGACCTTTCAAACCGCGCTGACAGCGAGCAAACTCTTCGGGAGTGAACGTCATTTGAGTAACTCCTGGCGAATTGTTAGTCCATCGGTGCGGTCGCCGGCGGCGACGCCGACGGTCTCTCGATCAAGCACTTCGACGCAGTGCGCCAGCCTCGAATTTCGTGCCCCTTGCGATAGAGGCCCAGCGGCCGGAGTTCGGCATCGAGCCGCTGCCGGGCCGCTTTGGAATGTTGTCGTAGGATCCGGCGAACGGTGCCCAGCCGTACCCGCTCCGCCCGTGTCTGTTGCAACTGCGCTAGTCGTTCTCGCACTCGGCCAATGAGATCGTCGTCGACGCCGAGATAGACGGCGACTTGTCTCCCGTTGCTTCGGCAAGCCAGTTTGTAGTAGGGGCCGAGCCGGCGACCGCCGCGGTTTCGGTACGTCGTGACGACGGCGCCTTGCTCGGCCAGTATGTTGTGGTGAACGGCGAAAAAGCGTTCCACCGCAATTCGGCGTTGGTCAACGGAATCTCTGATTTCCACTTTCGATTACCTCGCTTTAGATCCCCGGCGGTCCCATCATCGGGGAAAACCGCGGAAACGACGGCAGCTTGCGGAGCCGCATGAGCGCGTTCAGGGCCGAGTTCTTCGCGCCGAGCAACTTCAAGTAACGCGACAGGGCTTGTTCACGCTGCTCGCGATCGGCCGCGCACTGCGTTTGGGCGAGGTCCATCTGGCGGCCGATCTCGAAGTGGTTGAGCACCTCTTCGGCCAACAGGAAGACGAAACTTGCGCCCATGCTTCGTTCCAGGGCGTTGGGCGCGCTGAGCACCAACTCGCTGTAGGCGGGCTCGACGATCGTCTCCAAGGCGATTTTGACCGACACGGGCAACAAGTCATAATTTACGTTTTCCGGCATGAAATAAGGGCGAACCGAATCCTTCGGATCTTCGGTGGTCTGCATTTTTGATCCTCACAATATCAATGGGAATGTTGGCGCGGGACGGCCGAGTCGCCGTCAGCCGTTTTCATCGTCGTCCAATGTCGCCGGCGGGACTACGGACGATTTTTGGCATAATTGCGCCAAGCGTTCGAGCCGTAAGCGATATCCCTTGCGTGGACGGCTCTCGATGAGCTCTTGAACGGAAGCGGGCAGCTTCTTAAACAGGCGATCGATTCGTTCGCCCAGGAACAGGGGATCTTCGGCGAGATTCGTGGAAGAGACCCATGCTCCCGGCGTCTCTAACAAAGCCTGCACGAAATGAATGAGCTGAAGATCCACGACGTACCGTCGCCCGAAGACGATGATGCATGAATCCTCGCGATCGACCTGAACGGCCGTCTCCGGTGTGACGGGCGTCAACGGCGGCGTCGTTCCTTCGATTTCCTGCGGCACGTACTCCAGCAACATTTCGATCAACTGCATCATGGCCGGATACTGAGGCGGCTCTTCCAAGACAAGATCGAGCAGTTGCCGTGTGAAGGGATTGCGAACGACGAATCCGGGATACGGGATCGATCGAATGCGAACGTACCCCGGGGGCAGCACGGCTACCTCATATCCGTCGAGGTGTCGACGAATTTCTAACTGATGCGCGGGAGCGTCCACGATCTGACGAGGATCCAAGGCGTACTGCACAGTCAATTGCAGTAACCGCGTCGGGCTCGGACGCGGTTTTCGCAACTCCGCGTAAAGCTCTAACAAGACCCGGTCTGCGGCGGCGAAATACTCGAAAACATCTTGCCGGCTCGTGCACTTGAGCGACTGCAGATGTTCGATGAGTTGATCTAGATAGGCGGCTACCCGCTCGGCGTCGGATTCGGCATCCGCCGTGATCCGACGAACGAGTTCGTCGAGAACGGAATCGGTGACTTCCGATATCGGTATCTGCAAAAGCACTGCGAGAGAAGCGCGAACCGAATCTTGATCGACCGCTGTCGGAACTACATGCGGTTCCAGTCTTGATTCCGACGGTTCGCGGCGCCGTCGTCGAGTTATGGCTTCGAGCACGATCTGCTGGAACGTCGACGACTCGTCGACATTCAAACTACGGTCTTCATCCTGACTCACAATCGATTCCTTTCCTGAATAGACAAGTGGGCTGAAGCGGCCCCGTGTAGCCCACCACGGCACTGCGAACGACATGCACGGTGCATCGTCTCGTCGCGCGGCCCGTTCGCTAACGAATGATCCGGCGCAGCCTCGCGGAATCAAAAAGCGCCCCACGCGGCCGCTCTTCCTGGGCGCGAGTCGCCGCAAGTTGTTGATTGGTAATAGCTTGCTGCATTTCCAAGATTTCCAGGAATATGCGCCCCCCCACCGCAGGCTGGGAGAAGACACTTGGGGCGATCGTCGCGGGGTCTCGGTGGCGTGGGCGGGTCAAAGTCGAAAAGTTCAGGCCTCTCTCCCGTGATACTACACCTTGTGACATCTGCTTGATCTGGGGCGGCAACTGCTCGTTCCGACCTAGATGAACGGCGTGGTATAATTCCCCTTATGGAAACCGTCAGCCACACCGTCGGCATGCTGCAGCCCGCCCTTCGTCAGGCGATGGAGACGCTCGTCGGCCATCCGCTCGCCGCAAACCAGAAGCTGGTAATCCAAGTGCTGGGGGTCGACGCGATGCCGGAATCCGGGCCCGTTTCCGTCGACGCGAAACTTCCCGCTTGGTGCGGCGTGTTCACCGATCTGACCGCCGAGGAAGACGAGGCGCTGACGGCGTCGATTGCGGGCCGAACCGAATCCCGCCTACCGTCATGAAACCCTGCGTCGTCGACACGGACACGCTCTCCGAGATTCTCAAACAGAAGAATCCCCAGGTATTGGCGCACGCCGAGGCGTACTTTCAGCAATTCGGTACGTTCGTTTTTTCTGCGATCACTTGGTACGAGATCGTCCGGGGTCTGCGGGCCTCGAGAGCCACGACGAAGCTAACGCGATTCGAAGAATTTTCAAGTCGCTCTCTGGTCTTGCCGGTCACGCCCCGGGTGCTCGACTTGGCGGCCGATCTTTGGGTCGCCGGCCAGGGACGGCGGCCTCGTAGTTACGATGCCGATTTACTGATCGCGGCGACCGCCTTGGAACAAAGCGCCGTTTTGGTCACCGGTAACGTCCGTCATTTCGAATGGATGCCCGGACTCCGTGTGTCGGATTGGCGAGAGCCGACGTCGAGTTGACGATCTCGCGAGGTCGTACCATAAGCATGCGGTCTGTGTGCTGGACCAGCGAATCCTTCGTGGACGTTTGTAAACTGTCGTGACCGCTACCATCCGACCAATGCGCATGGTGAAGTTGCGTAGCGGAGTCCGTATTATCGAAGAACGGGCTCCACTTACGGCCAGAAGCCGACGGCACGAAGATCGGTGGATCAGCACACCCAAGTGGGGAACCGTCACGCAGATCTCCGCCGATCGTTTCCTCGTGAAACACGGTTTCCTCAAAGGCGAGTCCCCGCTAAAGACTCCGGAATCCGGCGAGCAGCTCATCTCCGAAACCGAAAAATGAAGGCGCACTGCCAAGTGCCGACCGCAGGGGAGCGATGCGCTTCAAGGGGAGCAGAGTAACATGAATCTGGCGTTTTCCTGCCTCTCATTCTTTTGCCGATAGAGCCCACATCCCCACCGTCCCCAACTCACCCATGAAACCCGCACTCATCACCGCCTTCATCGCACTCACCGCCACAGCAGCGCATGCCGATGTCTCTTTGCCTGCACTCTTTTCCGACCACATGGTTCTCCAGGCCGATGTCGCTGCACCCGTGTGGGGATTGGCGGATGCGGGTGAGCAAGTCAGCGTCACCTTCGGTTCCCAAACGCAGACGGCCACCACCGACGCCTCCGGCAAATGGTCGGTCAAGCTCGGCAAACTGAAGTCGGGCGACACCGCCACGCTCATCGTCAAAGGCAAGAACACCATCACCATCAACGACGTGCTCATCGGCGAGGTTTGGCTCTGCTCCGGCCAGTCGAACATGGCCTTCACCGTCGGCGGGCAGGAGAAGTCACCGGTGAGTCTGCCAACGTTTCGTGTCTTCACTGAGGCCTCGTCAGCGGCAGGCGAACCGCAAAAGATTGGCAAAGGCCAATGGCAACTGTGCAGCTCGGAGACCTACAAAACCTTTTCCGGCACCGCGTATTTCTTCGGTCGCAATCTGCACGAGCAACTCAAGCAACCCGTCGGCCTCATCGTCTCCGCCGTCGGCGGCACACCCATCGAGTCATGGACGAGCCCGGAGGCCCAAAGGACGCTGCCGGAAATGAAGGCCGCGTTTGCCAAACTCGACGCCACCATGGCGAAATACGACCCCGTGGCTGCCAAGGCTCAGAAGGATAAACAGCTCGCCGCTTTTGCCGAACTCGTCGCCAAGGCCAAAGCGGAAGGCAAACCCATTCCCGGCCCGCCGAATCCCAAATACGACCCACGAGCCCTCGGTCCCGGCAATCTTTTCATGGGCAAGATCGCGCCCCTCATGCCCTACGCCATTCGCGGCGCGGTCTGGTATCAAGGCGAGTCCAATGCGCGAACGCCCGAGAGCGGTGGCCTCTACGCGAAACAGTTGCCGTTGCTCATTCAAGACTGGCGCACCCGCTGGGGCCAGGGCGACTTCCCCTTCGCCTGGGTGCAACTGCCCCAGTATCACAACGACCAGTTCAAAGGCTGGTGCGAGGTCCGCGAGAGCATGCTCAAAACGCTGAGCGTCCCGCGCACCGGCATGGCCGTCACCATCGACACGGGTCATCCCACCAACATTCACCCGACCAACAAACCCGAAGTCGGCCGCCGTCTCTCGCTATGGGCCTTGGCGAAGGTTTACGGCCAAAACATCCCCTTCAGCGGCCCGTTGCCCAAAGCGCAGCAGTTTCAAAACGGAGCCGCGATTTGCACCTTCGAGCACGCCGAGGGTCTCAAAGCCCGCCAAGGCCAGATCGAAGGCTTTGAACTCGCCGGAGCCGACCGCACTTTCCATTCCGCGACCGCGAAGCTCGAGGGCGAAAAAGTCATCGTCACCTCACCCGAAGTGAAAACCCCCATCGCCGTCCGCTACGCCTGGAAAGATAATCCCACGGCGAATCTCACTAACGCAGCGGGCCTCCCAGCGTCGCCCTTCCGCACGGATGACTGGTGAGCGAACGAATCGCAGAAACGGACGCTTAAACCCCATCACCGCACTGCTGCTTGCGCACCCACGCTCTTGGGCAGCCGAAAGTTGGTGCTGACGTGAAAAACTTTTTCGTGCTGTGTGTCACGCGATCACCAGGAACTCACGTCCGTCCAAACCGCGCCGCCATCCGGATCGAGTTTTCGGGAGGGACAGGTTGTCCCACAGACGTTGTGACACAGACTCAGAGAACTCGCAGATTTCTATAAAACCAATCTGTTGCCAGTCTGGCTGAGCAGACTTCTTTTGGAGTCAGAATGTGTGAACCTTCGCTTGGCGCTTCGTCTGGGCAGCGGGAGAGATCGCGCTGGTTCATGCCATGATTTCCTTCACCACGCCCGTGCTGTCGCCGTGGCGTTCGGCATTGACGCCGGAACCTTTGAGCAGCGTGAGCCATGCGTTGCAGAGCGGGGTGTCCTTTGGCACGACGATGTTTTGGCCGAGCTTAATGCCTGCGCCGCCGCCGGCGATGAGCGTGGGGCAATTATTGAGGTCGTGCTCGGTGCGAATATTACTGCCAAAGGCGACTGTGGTGTGATCGAAGAGACGTGTGCCGTCGGCTTCCTTCACGGCCTTCAGTTTGTCGAA